>DASSTK010000222.1:0-9412 GCA_035707945.1 Sphingomonas sp. | reverse complement strand
CGATCATCACCTCGTCCACCGACGTTTCCGCGACGAAGGCCGCGAGCCCGGCCCGTACGGTTTCCGGCGAACCCACCACGGAGCGCGCCAGCATGCGTGTCGCCTGGGCCTTTTCATGGGGCGACCAATAGCTTTCGATGTCGTCGATCGGGGGTCGGCTGAGCCCTCTTCGTCCGCTGAAGATATCGGCGAACGACATTTGCTGCGTCGTGGCCAGCCGCCTTGCTTCCGCATCCGTTTCTGCGGCGATGACGTTGACCCCCGCCATGGCGTAGGGTCGGTCAAGCTGGCGGGACGATTTGAAGCGGCTGCGATAGACGTCGAGGGCGGAGATCAGCAGGTCGGGCGCGAAGTGCGATGCGAAGGCGTAGGGTAGGCCGAGCTCGCCGGCCAGAGCCGCGCCGAAATGGCTCGATCCGAGGATCCACAGAGGTACGGCGGCGCCCGCCGCGGGCACGGCGACGATCCGCTGATCGGGCTCGGCGGGAGCGAAGAAGGCCTGCAGCTCCAGCACATCCTGCGGGAATCGCTCCGCCGCTTCCACGGAGCGCCGCATGGCGCGGACCGCGATCTGATCGGTGCCCGGCGCGCGGCCAAGCCCCAGGTCGATGCGTCCCGGATAGAGCCGCGCCAGCGTGCCGAACTGTTCGGCGATGACATAGGGGGCGTGGTTCGGCAGCATGATGCCGCCGGCGCCGACGCGGATCGTGCTGGTGCCGCCGGCGATATGCGCGATGACGATAGAGGTGGCGGCGCTGGCGATGCCCGCCATGTTGTGATGCTCGGCGACCCAGATCCGCTTGTAGCCCCATTGCTCGGCATGGGCGGCGAGATCGCGCGCGTTATGCAGCGCAGACCCCGCATCGGTGTCCTGCGTGACGCGGGCCAGCTCCAGAAGAGAGAAGGCGGTCACCGCGCGCCGCCGGACGTGGCGGCCGGGGCGACCCGCCGGATATCGGGCGAGTCCGTCATTCCAATCCGCCGCACGCCATGCCTCTCATGCTTCGCCGCCGCGCCGATAGCAGGCCTGTCGGCGCAGGTCACGGGCGCCGTTCGCACCGCCCCTCATGGCACGCCGATATCGCCGCCGGCGTCGGCCCGTCAGGAGGCCGCGCAGCTTCCGGGAGCATCCGGATTTCGTTCCCACTGATAAGCGGGGACCGCTTCGCCGCGCGGGAGGTAGGTGATCGGGAAGGTTCGCCCGTCGCGCTTCACCTCCAGCGTCAACATGGCCTTCTGATCGCCTTGCGGCCCGTCCTGCGGGAAGTGGTTCAGTATCTCGTCGCCGTCGCGCAGCCCCGCCCTGGCGGCGTTCGAGCCGGGGATGAGGCCGGTGACGAGGCGGGGCTTGTGAACGAGCGAAGCGGGATCGAAGCCGAGCTGCCAGCGGCGCAGCATGACGGTGGTGCGGCGGAAGCAGGGGCCGAACGCGTCCGAAGGCACAACCACGGTCTTGCCCGCCAGCATCCCCTCGAACTCGGCGAGCCCTTTCTGCCCGAGCGCGTCTCCGAGCAGCCGTTTCCAGAGCGCCAGGTCCATCGGCTTCCCGGCGCGCCGGTCGGCCAGCATCGTGCGCACGAGATCGTCGAGCGAGCGGCGGCCGTGCGAGGCGGCTTCGATCTCGGCGTTCACCCTGGCGAAGTAGAGCGAGCCGCGATCATAGGGGAGCACGCGGATGCGCGTGTCGCGCCAGAAGCCTTCCGGAATCCGGTCGTTGGGCGCATTGATCAGCGCGTTGGTGTAGTAGCGCCCGGCGGTGGAGTTGAGATCGTCCAGATAATCCTCGGTCGAGATCATCCCGGCGCGCCAGGGCAGCAGGCGCTGGTAATAGACGGCCAGCCCCTCGCCGAACCAGGAGGCGGCGAGTCCCTCCGCCTGGTCCATCGATCCGTCGAGCGAATTGACCCAGGCGTGCAGCATCTCGTGCGCGAGGAGAGAGCGGAGCTCGGGCGCGCGGGAGGTCTGGTTGAAGGTGAAGGCGAAGGAATCGGTGAGCCCGATCCCGCTCCCCGGATTGCGTGGATTGGTGCGCGCGAACACGCCGAAGCGCGGCGGCATGTAACGGAAGAAATCCCCGTAAAAGCGGTGGAGCTTGCCCGCCCATTGCATCAGCGCGTCGGCGTCGAACGGCGGCTTCCCCTGCCAGACTCCGAAGAAGTCTCCGGTAGGAGAGGCGTAGAGGCCGGGGCGGCCGGCCATGATGTAGATGGCGCCCAGCTCGGCATGGGTGAGCGCCTTGCCGCCCTGCTGATCCCCCACGCCGAGGCTGGAGGCGGCGCGCGCATCCCGGCCCATCGCCGACAGATCCCAGCCGATCCGAAGGCGGCGCGCCCGATCGTCGGCGGGCAGCATCAGGAACGCGTTGGTCGCGCCCGAAACCGTCCCATCCTCGGTGCGAAGCTCATATTGCGGCGCCACGAAGGGCGGCAGCGTCGCATCGATCGGCACGCGGTAGCTGATCGTCACCTGCCCCGAGACAGGACGGCCGGCCATCCAGTAGCGATCGATGTTCGAGCCGTTGATCGGATGATCGGCGACGGTGACGGGCACGTCGCCGGCCGCGTCGCGCACGATCAGGTTGGTGATCGCCTTCGCGCTCGTCTCGACCGTGTTCGTCTCCGCCGCGAGCTCGAACAGCTTGTTCCCGGCTCCGGCCTGCACGGCGTCGGCGGTGATCGCGACATCGAGATAGGGGACGCGCCCCGCCGCGTCGGGCGCGCCGGGATGGAGCCGCACGGACAATCCGGGCGCGGGAGCAGGAGAGGGGGCGGGCGGCGCGGCGGCGGATAGCAGCAGGGCGCCCCCCAGCACGGTCAGCCGCGTGATCCTGTTCATCCTGCCCCGTCCGGTCTGTTTCTTCGAACATAGGGCGGTCGCGGCGCAAAAATCGGTCTATCTTGCCGCGCCGGACGAGGCGTTCGCATGATCTATGCGCGCTCAGGGCCTCGGCAGGGGCAGGCGGTGAGTGTTCTTCATCTCGGACAGGGTGGCGGTCGAGCGGACATCCTCGACACCCGGCAGGCGCAGCAGCTTGCGGAAGGTGAAATTCTGATACCAGGCCATGCTCGGCGCGAGCACCTTGATCATCACGTCCATCTCGCCGAACAGCGTATAGCATTCGGTGATCTCGGGAATGTCCTCGATCGCCCAGATGAAGCGTTCGCGCTCCTCGTCGGTCAGCCGGCCGATCTTGAGCTGGGCGAAGATATACATCGAATCGCCGAACCTCTCCCGATCCAGGATGGCGACCTGGTGCTTCACATAGCCTTCCTCCTTGAGCCGCTGGATGCGGCGCCAGCAGGGCGATTGGGAGAGGCCGACGCGCTCGGCGATCTCGCTCGAGCTTTCGGAAGCGTCGATCTGCAGGCGATCGAGGATATCGAAATCGATCCGGTCGAGTTCCAGGGGCATGTTTATGCTTTCCGTCGCGTACATCGGCAATGATGATGCGCCAGGCTAATTTTTTGCGGCTTGATGGGCAAGCGCTTACCCTCCGGGCGGGCTAGGATCGATCCGGATGAGAACGCCGGAGAGCGGTTCCGTCATCGGGAGGGGCAATGGACAGGGCGGATCTCAGCATTTTCGACGCCGCGGCGGTGCGCGAGGGGCTCGGCCATGCCGCGTGCATCGAGGCCGTGGCCGATGCGATGCGCGCGCTCTCGGCGGGCGAGACGCGGCAGCTTCTGCGCACCATGATCGGGCTCGGCGAGGGCCGCACCTTCGCGCAGATGCCGGGCGCGCTCGGCGACCATGATATGTTCGGCGCGAAGCTGATCAGCGTGTTCGGCGATCCTTCCCGGCCTGGGCGGCGACGCCATCGCGGTCTCGTCGTGCTGTTCGAGCCGGAGGAGGGGCGGCCGGTCTGCATCGCCGATGCCGAGGAGATCACGCTGATCCGCACCGCCGCGGCCAGCGCGGTCGCGACCAGGGCGCTCGCCCGCGCGGACGCCAGGGTGCTGCTCCTCATGGGCGCCGGCGGGCAGGCGCGCACCCATCTCGCCGCGCTGCCGCTGGTGCGGTCCTTCGAGCGCATCCTGATCTGGGGCCGCGATCCGGCCAAGGCCGAGGCGCTTGCCGCCGAACATGCCGATCACCTGCCGACGGAGGCGATCGCGGACGCGCGGGCCGGGGCGGAGGCGGCGGACGTGATCTGCACGCTCACCGGCGCCCCCACGCCGATCCTGCTCGGGGATTGGGTGCGGCCCGGCACGCACCTCAACATCGTCGGATCGAGCGCGCCCGGCCCGATCGAGATCGACGCGCCGCTCGTCGCGCGCTCCCGCTACATCGCCGACAGCCGCGCCTCGGCGCTGGCCGCGGCCGCCGAGTTCCTCGTCGCGCGCGAAGTCGGCGCGGTCACGGACGCCCATATCGTCGGCGAGATCGGGGAGGTGCTGCTCGGCCGCATCCCCGGCCGCACCTCGGCCGACGACATCACCCTCTACAAGTCTCTCGGCCACGCCGTGCAGGATCTGGCCGCCGCCGCCCACCTCTATCGGAGCTCGCGATCCTGATGCGCCCCCATCGCCTTTGCAAATTGCTCGCCGCCTCGACCATGCTCGCCGGGCTTTCCGGCGCGACCGTTCCGCCCGATGCAAATATCCAGAAGCTGGTCGTGATCGCCAACGGCGAGAAGGTCGGCAGCGTCGAGGCGCGCATCGCCGGCCATCATGTCGCGATCCACTATGACGTGAAGAACAACGGCCGCGGACCCACGATGGACGAGGCGATCGACCTCGGCCCAGACGGCCTTCCGGTCCATTGGACGCTCGACGGCACGGCGACCTTCGGCGGTGCGGTGCACGAATATTTCAACGCCGCGAACGGCCGCGCCGAGTGGCGGGACTCGATGGGCGCGCGCAGCGCGAAGATCACCGGCCCCGAACTCTATATCGGCCAGAATGCGAGCCCCTGGGCGCTCGGCCTCTATGCCCGCGCGCTGCTGAAGGCGCCCGGCGGAAAGCTTCCCGTGCTGCCCGGCGGCGAGCTCCAGCTCGGCAGGCTGGGGCCGGTCACGGTGGATGGGCGGAGCTATCAGGCCTATGCGATCAGCGGGATCGACCTTTCGCCCGAGCTGATCCTGCTCGATGGCGACAATCAGCTATTCGCCGAGCTGTCCTCCACCGGCGCGGTGGTGCGCGCGGGCCATGAGGCGGCCGTGCCCGAGCTGCTCCGCATCACGGCCCGGCTGACGACCGAGCATTATGCCGAGCTACAAAAGCGGTTCGCGCATCCCGTCGACGTGCCGGTGCGCATCCGCGACGTGCGCGTGTTCGAGCCCGAGACGGGCAAGCTCTCCGAACCCGTGTCGGTCGTCTTCTTCCGTAACAGGATCACCGGCATCCAGCCGCTCGACAGCCCGGCGACGCCGGGGGAAGCGCTGATCGACGGCCAAGGCGGCACGCTCGTTCCCGGCCTGCACGACATGCACGCGCATCTCTCGATGCAATCGGCGATGCTCTACATCGCGTCCGGCGTCACGTCGGTGCGCGACATGGGCAACGACAATCCCTTCCTGCTCGATTTCGTGAAGAAGATCAGGTCGGGCGAGCTCGCCGGCCCGCGCGTGGTGCGCAACGGCTTCCTCGAAGGGCGTAGCCCCTATTCGGCGCGCTTGGGCTTCGTGGTGGACAGTCAGAAGGCGGCGCTGGACGCGGTGCGCTGGTATGCCGCGCGCGGCTATTGGCAGATCAAGATCTACAACAGCATGAACCCCGCCTGGGTGCCGGCGATCGCGAAGGAGGCGCATCGGCTGGGGATGACCGTGACCGGCCATATCCCGGCCTTCACCAACGCCGATGCGATGATCGAGGCGGGCTATGACGAGGTGACGCATATCAACCAGCTCATGCTGGGCTGGGTGCTCAAGCCCGGCGAGGATACGCGGACGCCGCTGCGGCTGACGGCGATGCGCCGCGTCGCGGATCTCGATCTTCACAGCCCGCGCGTGCAGGCCACGATCGACCGCATGGTGCGCAAGCATATCGCGCACGATCCGACCGCGGTGACGCTCGAGCTGCTCATGCTCGGCCGCGACGGCAAGCCCAATCCGGCGGTCGCCGAATATTTCGATCATCTGCCGGTCGGAACGCAGCGCCGCCGGATGCAGGCGATCGCGCCGATCAAGAGCGCCGCCGACGCCGCGGCCTATGACGCCGCTTTCGTGAAGGTGCGCGAGCTGCTCAAGATGCTGCACGATCGCGGCATCCGCCTGATGCCGGGCACCGACGATCAGACCGGCCTTTCGGTGCACCGCGAGCTCGAAATCTATCACCAGGCGGGGATTCCCATCCCCGAGGTGCTGCGGATGGATACGCTCGGGCCGGAGCAATATTTCGGGCGCGATCAGCGGCTCGGCTCGATCGCGCGCGGCAAGCTCGCCGATTTCATCCTGCTGCCCGGCAATCCGCTCAAGGATCTGAGCGAAATCCACCGGATCAGCATGGTGGTGAAGAACGGCGTGATCTATTACCCGTCCGAAATCTGGCCCGCTTTCGGCGTCAAGCCGTTCGCGCCGCCGCCCAGGCTCGTCATGCCCAAGACGGGCGACGCCCCGGTCGGCGCAGCGCCCGCGCATGATCCGGCGGACGAGTTCCTGTTCTGACGGACGGACCGCCTCAGCGGCGGCGGAGCAGGTAGATGGCGATGCCGATCACGGCCCAGACGCCGAGCAGCGCATAGGGCCGCCAGTCGGCGGCGAGGCCGACGAAGACGAGGCAGAGCGCGCAGATCGTCCCCGCATAGGCGAAGCCGAGCATCCGCCCCCGCGACGGGCGGAACATCGCTTTCGCGTAGAGATCGGGATGGCGCTTCACCACCGTAGCCGCCGCGAAGCAGATGCTCGCATATTTGAGCAAGTTCGGGATGTTCACCGCCAGGAACAGGAAAGTGAGCTGCATCGGCAGCAGCAGCCCCACGCAGGCGATGCCGAACACGGTGAGAAGCGCGATATGCGGCGTCTTCCACTTGGGATGCACGCGCGCCAGGGCGGCGGGCATCATCCCGCCCTGCGCCATCGCGAACAGGCTGCGGCTGAACAGGGTGAAGATGGCGTTGAGCGAGGTGCCGATCGCCATGATCGCCGCCAGCACGACGAGCGGGGTGGCGAGCGGGCCCATGAACGCCTTGGCCGCGTCGAGGATGGGGGCCTGGCTCGAAGCGAGCGCCGGGGTGCCGAGCACGCCGAGGCTGACGAACGCCACCGCCAGATAGAGCAGGGTCGCCGATCCGATCGCGATCGCGATGCCCAGCGGAATGGCGCGGCCGCTGTCCGCCACCTCGCCGCCCGCCTCGGTCGCCGCCTCGATCCCGAAGAACAGCCCCATCAGCAGCGGCGCGGCGGCGAGCACGCCGCGAAAGCCGTGCGGCAGCAACGGCCCTGCCGCCGAGAGATCGACATGCGCGCCGCCCCAGACCACGAACACCCCGAACAGAACGAGCATCAGCGCCAGCAGCACCATCTGCGCGCGCGCCGCCACGCCGACCCCGAACAGGTTGGCGAGCAGGCACAGCAGCAGCACGGCGAACATGGTCGGTTTGGTCGGCAATGGCGTGACCATCGAGACGTAGCGCACCAGCACCAGCGCCAGCACGATCATCGCCCCCATGTTCGCGATGATCCGCATCCAGGCGATGAAGAAGCCGAGCGCGGGATGGAGGAAGCGCGCCGGCCACACGAAGGATGCGCCCGATACCGGCGCCGCCGAGCCGAGAAACGCATAGCTGATCGCGATCAGATACATCGGCACGGCCGAGGCGGCGACCGAGAGAAGCATGCCCGGCCCGGCGAGCGCGGTCGCCGGCGCCATCGCCGAGAAGATCGAGACGCCGACCGCGGTGCCGAGCCCGAGCGCGATCACGCCGCCCAGGTCGATGCCCTTGGCGAGCGCGGCGTCTCCGGCTGCGATTTCGGCGCTGCTCACCGGGCGGGCGCGGAGGTAAGGAAGGCGCGGATCTGGCCGATCATCTTTCTCCAGCTCCCGTCGTCCGAATAGGAGACGTGGCCGGCGGGATAGCGGGCGAGGACATAGCGGCCCTCGGGCACATCCGATTGCGCGATCAGATAATCGGCCGCGCCGATCGTGGTGGTCAGGTCATAGAGGCCGTTGCCGATGAACAGGCGGAAATCGGGATCCTTCTTCATCCGCTTTTCGATGATCGTCATGAAGGGCCAATCGGCGAAGGGGCTGTCGCTGCCGCCATAGGCCCATTCGCCTTTGGGCAGGGCGAGCACCTTGTAATCGGCCGGGTTCTTCACCCCGAGTTGCGCGAGATAGGCGGGCATCGCCTTGCCGTAGAGATCGGAAACCGCCGAGAAGGCGTCGGGGCCGACCGTCTCGCCCGCGTCGGCCGGGCGCGGCGCGGTGTAGCGCGCGTCGTAACGGCCGACGACCTTGCCTTCATCCTTGAGGAGCCGGACCCGGAACTGCTCCTTGGTGATGCGCAGATCATGGGTCAGATAATAGGATGCCGGGATGCCGCTCAGCGCCGCGAGTTGGTCTGCGATCCGCTGCTTTTCCGCCGGGGCGATGGCGCGGCCCTCGAACAGCGCGTGGAGGTAGATCGCGCCCGCGAAGCGCTCGGCCTTGTCCGCGATCCCGGCGGGCGTGCAGGGCGCGGCCGCCTTGTGATGATAGCAGGCGATCGCGGCGAGCGACGGCAGCGAGACGACATAGCTGATGATATTGTCGGGGCGCTGCGAGGTTTCGATCATGTTGAGCGCCTGGCCGAGCAGCAGCACCCCGCGAAGGCGGATCGCCGGATCGACCTTGGCGAGCGCATCGATCATCGCGGTCGCGCGGATCGTGCCGTAGCTTTCGCCGAGGATATAGATGGGCGCGCCGAGCCTGCCGTGGCTCGCGAGCCATTGCTTGACCGCCTGCGCGTTGGCGAGCGCGTCGCCTTCCACCGAATGATAGAAGGAAAGATCGGCGTTGGGCGCGAGGCTGGAGAAGCCGGTGCCGGGCGGATCGAGAAACAGGAGGTCGGCGGCGTCGAGCAGCGTGTCGTCATTCGGCGCGGCTGCCGGTCGGCCGAGCGGCGCGGCCGGATCCTGCGGCACGGATACGCGGGAAAGCCCGAGCGCGCCCATCTGGAGAAAGGCCGAGGACGCGCCCGGCCCGCCGTTGAAGGCGACCAGCACCGGCCGCTCCGCGTCCGCCGCGGGCTTCACGGGTACATAGGAGATGTATCCGACGGTCGCATCTTCGGCCCCGGCCTTGCTCGAGACGGGAAGATTGCCCACCTCGGCGGCCACGTCGATCGTGCGCCCCTGCACCCGCACCTTCTGGACGCTCTTGGCGCGCACCGTCTGCGCCTCGGCGGAAGCGGGCGCAAGCATCAGCATGGCGGCGCCGGCCGCGCCGATCAGTGCCCGCAACATCAGTGCCATCGTCCCTCTCCCTGTTGCCGC
>DASSTK010000221.1:0-3095 GCA_035707945.1 Sphingomonas sp. | reverse complement strand
AGCAGCAGGGAAAAGGCGCTGTCGGGCATTGTCTCGGCGGCGGTTGTCGGGGTGGTCGGTTATGCGATGGTGTCGGGGCTGGCCGTCACCATCATCCATCGAACCCTCCCCGATCTGATCGTCCACAATTATAGCGAGGCGCCCCCGCCGCCGCCCAGACAGGCGCCTCCCCCGAACGAGGCGAAGGCGGCGCGGCCGATGCCGATCCCCACACCGTCCCCGCGGGAGCCGAAGGTCGTTCCTCTCGATCTGCCCAAGGTCTTCCCCTTGCCGCCGCTCAAGGATCATATCGATTTTCCGAAGCTCTCCGGCGCGGGTGAGACGGTCCGCCCTCCGGTCAGCCGCGCGGCCGACGCGCAGCCGAAGCAGAGCCCGTCCGAATGGCTCACCACGGATGATTATCCTCCCTCGGCGCTCCGCGCGGGCGAGGAGGGGCGCACCGGCTTCACCCTCTCGATCGGGGCGGACGGCCGCGTCACCGCCTGCTCGGTCACACGGTCGAGCGGATCGGAGGCGCTGGACAACGCCGCCTGCCGGATCATCACCCGGCGCGCCCGCTTCACCCCGGCGCGCGACGCGGAAGGACGGCCGACGGCGGGCAGCTACGCGAACAGCGTCTCCTGGCGCCTGCCGGAGCGCTGATCGGACGAGGATGATTCCCCCGGGGCGCGAAAGGCCCTAAACCGGACACCATGAACCGGGACGATATCGCGCTCGCCGAGCGCCTCGCCGATGCCGCCGGGGCGGCGATCCGCCCCTATTTCCGCGCGCGCTTCACGGTGGAGGCGAAGGCGGACGCCTCGCCCGTCACCGAGGCCGATCGCGCCGCCGAAAGCGCGATGCGCGCCCTCCTCGAAACCGAACGCCCGGCGGACGGCATCGTCGGCGAGGAATATGGCCCGGTCCGCGAAGGCGCGGAGCGGGTGTGGGTGCTCGATCCGATCGACGGCACCCGCAGCTTCGTCGCCGGGCGGCCGATCTTCGGCACGCTGGTGGCGCTGATCGAGGGCGGCGCGCCGGTGCTGGGCGTGCTCGATCAGCCGATTCTCGGCGAACGCTGGGTCGGCGCTAAGGGCCAGCAGACCCGCTTCGGTCCCGGCACCGTCGGCACGCGTCATTGCCCGGAACTCAGCCACGCCCACATCGCCACCACCGGCCCGGGCTATTTCAGCGAGGACGAAGCCGCCGCCTACCAGCGCGTCGTCGCCGCCGCGCGCGATTCGCTGTGGGGCGGGGACTGCTACAATTACGGGCTGCTCGCCTTGGGCCAGCTCGATGCCGTGATCGAAGCGGGGCTGAAGCTCCACGATTTCGCCGCGCTGGCCCCGATCGTCGAAGGCGCGGGCGGGACGATGACCGACTGGCATGGGCGTCCGCTCGGGCCGGAGAGCGAAGGCCATGTCGTCGCGGTGGGCGATCGCCGCCTGCTGGAGCCGATCCTCGAACGGTTGCGGGGGTGACGGCGCAGGGCGGCCTTCCCGCCGGTTGCATCCCTCCGCCTTTCCCCCTATAGGCCCGCCCTTCGATCGAGGGATCGCCCGGCTCACAAGGGCTGCCGTGGCGCGTCCGCAATCGACAACCCAAGGAGTCGAAAAATGCCCAAGCTCAAGACGAAGAGCGGCGTCAAGAAGCGCTTCAAGCTCACCGCCACCGGCAAGGTGAAGCACGGCGTCGCCGGCAAGCGCCACCGGCTGATCTCGCACAACGCGAAATATATCCGCACCAATCGCGGCACCACCGTGCTCGCCGAGGCCGATACGGCCCGCGTGAAGCTCTGGGCCCCCTACGGCCTGAACTGAGGGAGGCTTAAGATATGGCACGCGTCAAGCGGGGTGTGACCACCCGCGCCAAGCACAACCGGATTCTGGATCAGGCGAAGGGCTATTACGGCCGCCGCAAGAACACGATCCGCATCGCCCGTCAGGCGGTCGAGAAGGCGGGGCAATACGCCTATCGCGATCGCAAGGTGAAGAAGCGCTCGTTCCGGGCGCTCTGGATCCAGCGCATCAACGCCGCGGTCCGCGCCGAGGGGCTGACCTACGGCGTGTTCATGCACGGCCTCAAGCTCGCCGGCGTGGAACTCGATCGCAAGGTGCTCGCCGACATGGCGATGCACGAGGGGGAAACCTTCAAGGCGATCGTCGCGCAGGCGAAAGCCGCGCTTCCGGAAGGCGCGCGCGTCGCCGCCTGATCCGGATCGCTACCACTTTGGAAAGGGCGCGGCGGCCATCGGTCGCCGCGCCCTTTGCTTTTCCGGCATCGTCACAGCGATGACAGGATAAGCTCCGCGGCTTCCGCCAGGTCCGAACAGACCGGCCGGCCGGAGGCTTCCGCCCAGGCCCGCGCGGCATGGCCGTGGCCCGTCGTGACGAGAATGCCCGTCGCGCCGATCGCGTCGGCAAGCTCGACGTCGGAGCGCTTGTCGCCGATCACGAACGAGCCCGGCAGGGAAAGGCCGAGCTCGCGGGCGGCCTGCTCGGCCAGGCCCGCCCCCGGCTTGCGGCAGGAGCAGCCGTCCGCCGGGCCATGCGGACACAGATACCAGCCGGCGATGATGATGCCGCGGGCGCGGAGCAGCTCGGCCGTCCTCCGGTTCACCGCGTCCGCCTGCTCGCGCGTGAAATAGCCGCGCGCGATGCCCGACTGGTTGGTGAGAACGACGAGCGGCAGCCCGGCGGCCGAGAGCTTCGCCAGCCCCTCCGCCGCGCCCCGCTCCAGCTCGACCAGCGCCGGATCGGAAAGATACTCCCGCTCGACGATCAGCGTGCCGTCGCGATCGAGAAATATGGCGGGGCGTCTAAGGCTTGAGACCATCAACAATCAATGATTTCGGCCGTTGCACATATCTGAGCGTAGCGACCATCTCTATATCGGTGACGCATCGATCTGCATAGAGGTCGGCAGGATTCCGTTCGATGAATTCTCCGGTGTCGGAGCAGTAGGTCACGGGGATCGCTACAAATCCGAGCAGGTTCAGAATCTCCGAGAGAATATATACATTCCATCGCGTTTTGTGCTTGTTCGGGTGGTTGAAGGGAAGCCTTTTGCCGGGAAAGCCCGCAGGCTCCGGATCTTCATATATCCGATAATCGGAA
>DASSTK010000220.1:0-6907 GCA_035707945.1 Sphingomonas sp. | reverse complement strand
GTCTCTCCTACAAGGCGAAGAACGGCGAAGATTACGTGCTGAACCTGATCGACACGCCCGGACACGTCGACTTCGCCTATGAAGTCTCGCGCTCGCTGGCCGCGTGCGAAGGTTCGCTTCTGGTGGTGGACGCTTCCCAGGGCGTGGAAGCGCAGACGCTGGCGAATGTTTATCAGGCCATCGACAACAACCATGAAATCGTGGTCGTGCTGAACAAGATCGACCTGCCCGCCGCCGAGCCCGAGCGCGTCAAGCAGCAGATCGAGGAAGTCATCGGCATCGATGCGGCGCAGGCCGTGCACATTTCCGCCAAGACCGGCCTCGGCATCGAGGATGTGCTGGAAGCCATCGTCACCCAGCTGCCCGCGCCGAAGGAAGGCGACCGCAATGCGCCGCTCAAGGCCATGCTGGTCGACAGCTGGTATGACAGCTATCTCGGCGTCATCGTTCTGGTGCGCATCATCGATGGCGTGTTGAAAAAGGGCCAGACCATCCGCATGATGGGTACGGGCGCGAAATATCCGGTGGAGCGCACCGGTGTTTTCACGCCCAAAATGGTTCAGGTGGACGAACTCGGCCCCGGCGAGCTTGGCTTCATCACCGCTTCGATCAAGGAAGTGGCCGACACCCGCGTCGGCGATACGATCACCGAAGATCGCCGCCCAACGGAAAAGATGCTGTCCGGCTTCAAGCCCGCGCAGCCGGTGGTGTTCTGCGGCCTGTTCCCGGTCGATGCGGCTGATTTCGAGGACCTGCGCGCCGCCATGGGCAAGCTGCGCCTCAACGACGCGTCGTTCTCGTTCGAAATGGAAACATCCGCCGCGCTTGGCTTTGGCTTCCGCTGCGGTTTCCTCGGCCTTCTGCATCTGGAAATCATTCAGGAGCGTCTTGAGCGCGAGTTCAATCTCGACCTCATCACGACCGCGCCTTCGGTCGTCTACCGCCTCAACATGCAGGACGGTTCGCAGAAGGAGCTGCACAATCCGGCCGATATGCCGGATATCGTGAAGATCAACGCGATTGAAGAGCCATGGATCAAGGCAACCATCATGACGCCGGATGATTATCTCGGCGCTATCATGAAGCTTTGCCAGGAGCGCCGCGGCATCCAGATCGACCTGACCTATGTCGGCCCGCGCGCCATGATCACCTATGATCTGCCGCTCAACGAAGTGGTGTTCGATTTCTACGACCGGTTGAAGTCGATCTCGAAGGGTTATGCCTCGTTCGATTACAATCTTTCAGATTACCGCGAGGGCGATCTGGTCAAGATGTCGATCCTCGTCAACGAAGAGCCGGTCGATGCGCTGTCGATGCTGGTGCACCGAACGGCAGCGGAAAAGCGTGGCCGCGCGCTGTGCGAAAAGCTGAAAGAGTTGATCCCGCAGCATATGTTCAAGATCCCGATCCAGGCGGCGATCGGGGGCAAGATCATCGCGCGGGAGACGATCGCGGCGCTGCGCAAGGACGTGACGGCGAAGTGCTACGGCGGCGACGCGCCGCGGAAGCGGAAGCTGCTGGAGAAGCAGAAGGAGGGCAAGAAGCGGATGCGCGAATATGGCAGCGTGAGCATCCCGCAGGAAGCGTTCATCGCGGCGCTGAGGATGGGGGAGGAGTAGGGGCGTTGCCGTCCGGCTTTCCGGGCGGCGGCTCCGCTTCTTCCTGAGGCGGCGGGGCAGCGGGATCACCGGGCTTTGCAATATGTGACCATCGGCTTAAATTAGGCCCATGAACGCGCAGTCGCCGATCGTATCGGAGTTCGAGACCACCGAGCAGGCGGAAGCCTATGAGCGGTGGCTCAAGGAGAAAGTCGCGAAGTCGCTGGCCGATCCGAGGGCGACCATTCCTCATGACGAGGCGATGGCGCGTGCGCGGGCGATCATCGGAACCAAGCCCGGCAAGGCGTGCTGACGCTTGTCTGGCGCGCGAACGCGCTCGACGATCTGGAGACGATCATCGGCTATATCGCGGAGCGGAATCTTTCCGCGGCGGCATATTTGCAAGATGCGATCGAGGCCTGCGCCGAGCGATCGCCGGAACATCCCTTTCTGTACCGGCCGGGCCGTGCGCCCGGAACCCGCGAGGCCGTGGTGCATCCGAACTATATTCTCGTCTACCGCGTCACCGCCGACATGGTGGAGATCGTAAGCCTTGTGCACGCGCGGCAGGAATATCCCTAATCGCAGCATCGGCATCCCGGCGGCTATCGCGGCGCTGAGGATGGAGGGAGGAGTAGGGGCCTAAACGCCCCCGATCAGCAGATCGAGCGCGTTGCCGATCTCGCGATCATGCTCGGCGAGCGAGCCGACTTTCGGGCCGAGTTCGCGCACCTCTATCGCCGCCGCGAATTGCGTCACCATGATATGATCGACGCCCTGCACCTCGAACACGGGATTGAGGCGGCCCGCCGGGCGGGGCGCAGCGGCTTCGGGGAGAAGCGGGGCCACGAACCGCGTGTTGAGATCGCTCAGCAGGTCCGCCTGGCAATCCAGAAGATAGCCGACGCCGCCCTCATTCCGATACACATCGAAGCGCGCCATCAGAACAGGCGCTTGGCGCGCAGCGGAAGCCCGTTCGCCTCGACGAAGGCGTTGGAGGATTGGATCGCCGCCTGATTCTCCTCACGCCAGCGCCGCGCCCGCTCCACCCGGATTTGCCGCACCAGGCCCGCCTCGCACGCCTGCGAGATGTTGATGCCCAGCGCGCGGGCCTCCGCGAGATGGCCGGCGTCGAGCGAGAGATTCGCGGCGCGTCGTGCGCCCGTCGCGCGCGACGCCTTCGCCCTGGGTTCATTCGACATGCGCATGATGTATGCGCATTTTCACTCAAGGTCAACCGGGCCGGTCGGTGCTTGGCCCCTTGCTGCGGGACCGCGAAGGACCGGCTGTTCGCCCTGCGGCCGAGCGAGGGAGCGTCCTCCTCAAAATGTATCTCTTTTGTTCTTGCCATGCTTGACACCGGACGACATGCTGCGAAGACATTCAAGGATGATGGTGAGCCGGTGAATCGCACCTTTCTGGAGTTTTTCGCCGGGGGCGGCATGGCGCGCGAGGGCTTGGGCGCGCGGTGGACTTGTCTTTTCGCCAACGATTTCGACCCGGCCAAAGGGCGCGCCTATTCGGCCAGATGGGGATCGGGGGGCGCGTATCCGCCTGAACTGAAGGTGGGCGACGTGGGCGCGCTGACGATCCGGGATTTGCCGAACGAACGCGCCGATCTCGCCTGGGCCTCCTTTCCCTGCCAGGATCTGTCGCTCGCCGGCGCTCAGGCGGGGCTGGCGGGTGAGCGATCAGGGTCGTTCATACCCTTCTGGCTGTTGATGCAGCGGCTGCGCGAAGCAGGGCGTTCTCCCCGAACGATCGTGCTGGAAAATGTCTGCGGTTTGCTCACCTCCAACGGAGGCGGCGATTTCGCGGATATTTGCCGGATGCTCGAACGCGGCGGCTACCGCTTCGGGGCGCTGGTGATGGACGCGATCGATTTCCTGCCGCAATCGCGGCCGCGCCTGTTCATCGCGGCGTTCGACCGCTCTCTGCCGATCGACGCTGCGGCGGGGCCGAGCGCGCACTGGCACCCGCCGCGGCTCAAGGCGGCCTATGAGGCGTTGCGGCCGGATTTGAAGGGAGAATGGCTGTGGCTCGCGCCGCCGCGCCCGCCCAGGCGCAACACGCGTTTCGTCGATCTGATCGAGAATGAGCCCGCCGACGTAAAATGGCACACGCCCGAACAGACCGGGCGCCTGCTCGCGATGATGAGCCCGCTCAATCGCGCCAAGGTCGAGGCGCTGACGACAGCGCGGGGGCGGTCAGTCGGAGGCGTTTACAAGCGGACGCGGACGGAAAACGGGCGCAAGGTGCAGCGCGCCGAGGTGCGATTCGACGATGTTTCGGGATGCCTGCGGACGCCCGGCGGCGGATCGAGCCGCCAGACGATCATCGTGATCGAGAACGGCCGGGTGCGATCGCGCCTGATCAGCGCGCGAGAAACCGCGCGGCTGATGGGCCTTCCCGACGATTACCCGCTGCCCGCCCGCTATAACGATGCTTATCATTTGACTGGCGACGGCGTGGCCGTTCCCGTGGTGCGGCACATCGCGGAGTGGATTGTCGAGCCGGCGCTCGATCGGCGGCCTTTCGTGGCGGCGGCGTGAGCGGGCTTCTGGACGAACTCGCCGCGCTGGCGCGCGACGAGCAGATGCTCGGAAAGGGGTTTCTGGGGATCGCGCTGGTCGTGACCGACAAGGCCGTGCGCGAGGGGTTGCCGCTCGATCCGAACAGTATGCTGACCGCCGGCGGCGCGCAGGTGCAGGGCGCGAGCGGCGCGCGCGTCCAGGCTATACTAAAGACCCACGGCATCGGGCGTCGGCTCACGTCGGAAGGAGGCCGAACCTCGCGCGGCGGCCCGCGCAAGATGCAGGCCTATGTCGCCTTTCTCAATCATCATTGGCGAGAGGAGCCGTTCGATCTGGCGCAGGTGATGGCGTTCTGGATCGATCGCGTGCGCGACTATTTCGCTTCGCGGCCGTTCGTTCTCGATCTCGACGCGGCGAGCGGGATGCGCGGCACGATCCGCAAGCTGGTGGCGGCTGTCGAGCATCGCCAGAAGGAGCTGAACGGGGCGACTTTGGTCGGAACGGTCGTGCAGCATTTGATCGGCGCGAAATTGGAGATCGCGCTCGGGCTCGAAGCCGGCGCGCTGGCGCGGCACGGCGCGAGCGTCAGCGATCAAGGCGGGCGATCGGGTGATCTGGAGCAGGGCGACACTGTGATCCACGTCACCACCGCGCCCGGCTCGCCGCTTATCGAGAAATGCGCCGCGAACCTCGCGGCCGGCAAGCGGCCGCTCATCGTGACCGGGCGCAACCGTTTGGCTTCGGCCGATGGTCTGCTCGACGACGCGGGGCTGAGCGATCGTGTCGACGTTCTCGATTATGAGGGCTTTCTCGCGGCGAATGTCTTTGAGTTGGGCCGTTTCGAGCGCGATGGCCGACAGGACGCGATCAAGCGGATCGTCGAACGCTATAATATCATCATCGACATGCTCGAGGGCGATCCAAGCCTGCGGATCGAACTGCGCTAGGTGGCCCTCACCCGCTCCGAGATCATGGCGCGGGTCCGGTCGCGAGACACCGGACCCGAACGCATGGTGCGGCGGCTGTTGACGCGGATGGGTTATCGCTACCGCCTGCACAGGGCGGACCTGCCGGGCAAGCCCGACATCGCGTTTGTCGGTCGACGCAAGGCGATCTTTGTTCATGGTTGCTTCTGGCACGGCCATGATTGCCCGCGCGGCGCGCGCATGCCCCGCGCCAATGCCGATTACTGGCGCGCCAAGATCGCGCGCAATCGGGCGCGCGACGCCGAAACCGGCGAGGCGCTGGCGCGCATGGGGTGGCTCAGACTGGTGGTCTGGGAATGCGAGCTTCGTGATCCGGCGGCGCTCCGCCGGCGCCTTGACGGCTTTCTGGAATGATCGGGTGCTGCCAGCGCGGCGTGAATGGAAAAACGCTTTCTATTCCTCCCCGGAAATCTCCCCCGCCTCTTTCATGCGCTGGCGCATCTGCTCCAGTTTGGCGGCGAGGCGTTCTTTCGCGCCTTTGACGTGTTCGGCCCGTTCGGCTTCCCATTCGCGGCGGAGCGCGGCGCGGATGTGGGGCGGCACGCGGTCGGCGCCGGTGATGGATGCGCCGTAGCGTTCGGGATCGTGGTGGCGGAGCGTGAACATGAGGAGGCGGTCATTGTACCGGCGCTCCTCGCCCACCTGCTCGCCCTTGTACCAGACGGGTTTTGGCGTGCCGTAGATGGCGCGCTCCCAGGCGATGTCCGAGAGGGTCTCGACGCCGATCGCCTGCGCCTCCTCCCACGCCTTGCGGAAGCCTTCCGCGCCGGGCGTTCGGCGCAGCCGGTAGGCGCCCACCGCCGTCATGCCGACCCGGCGCGCGGCGCGTCGCACGCTGCCGATCTCGGCGAGCGCCTTGACGAAGGCGCGCTGGCGCTCGGGCGTCCAGCCGTCATAGCGGCGGGTTGCGCTCGGCGCGGGGGTGAAATCGGGCGCGCCCTCCAGCATGTCCGGGGTGATCGCCGCCGGGGGCAAGCGGCGCGGCGCGCGGCGGCGGGGGCGGCCCTCCAGCGTCAGGCCGGGATCATCGTCGGAGGTGAGGCTGCTTCGGGTCATCGCCTCTTCTACACCGGATCGGGTGCTGTAGGAAAGTTAAAAATAACCTTAATGGTTAAACAGCGCCATGCCGTCCTTCCGTTCGTGCTGAGCTTGTCGAAGCAGGCGAGCCGGGTGATTCGCCCGGAGCATGTCCTTCGACTTCGCTCAGGACGAACGGGAGAATGTGGGCGCGAAAAGCGCCGATCCTACGCCTCCCCGGCATAGGGATCTTCGATGCCGAGGCTGGCCAGCGCCTCGCGCTCGGCGGCTTCCATCTCCTCGGCGTCCCGGTCGGTCAGGTGATCGTAGCCGAGCAGGTGGAAGGTTCCGTGGACGACGAGGTGGGCGGCGTGCGCCTCGACGGCGACGCCCTTCTCCTCCGCCTCGCCCAGGCAGACGCCGCGGGCGAGAACGATGTCGCCCAGCAGTATCTCGCCGTCGTCGCCGTTGCTGTCGACCGCGTCCAGCAGGTCCGCCTGCACCATCGGGAAGGAGAGGACGTTGGTGGGCTTGTCCTTGCCGCGATAATCGCGGTTGAGGGCGTGGACCTCGGCGTTCGTGGCGAACTTGACGGAGACCTCGATGCAGGCGGGCTCGGAAAGGAAGCGGGCGTGGGGCGAATGCGCGATCGCGGCGCGGACGGCGCGATCGGCCAGCGCCTCCCAGCGGGCGGGATCGGGCCAGGCGGCGGCGTCGGTCTCGACGTGGAGCATCAGGCCTCTCCCCGCTCGCGGGAGGGGGCGTTACGCAT
>DASSTK010000219.1:0-3392 GCA_035707945.1 Sphingomonas sp. | reverse complement strand
ACGACAAGCCGATCGAGCTCGCTTACCAGGACGCCGAGGAACGGCGCTTCTGGCAGGGGGTGCGCACCCAGCCGGGCAATTCCGTCCGCGACGTGCGCAGCCGCTTCCGCGACCTCGACCGCCGGCTCTCCGACCTCGAAGTCTATTACACCAGCCACAACCGTCGCCTCGCCGACGAGATCGACAGCCTGCGCTGAGACGCAGGGGATCAGGGAGAATCGAAATGGCTGAAGCAACGATCGTCCCCTACGTGCCGCTGTTCGTGGTGATGGGGATCGCCTGCGGGATGCTGGGGATCATCGGATGGATGTTCACCACCTGGTTCCGCGTAAAGCACGGTTACCCGTTGGAAAATCAGTGGGGGAAGGCGATCTATCCGCAGAAGAACCCCGAGACCGAGGAGCGCGTGAAGCTGCTGACGCAGGAAAACGCCCAGCTCCGCGCCGAGCTCGGATCGCTCAAGGACCGGCTCGCGAATGTCGAGCGGATCGTCACCGACGGCGCCTATCGCCTCGATCGCGAGATCGACGGGCTGTGCGGCGCGGCCAACTGAGAAGGAACAGACAGATGGACGCCGGAATACTAGTGCCGATCATCGCCGTCTCGATCCCGATCGTGGCGCTCGCCAGGCGGCCGTTCGAGCGGTGGATGGACCTGAAGCAGAAGAGCCTGACCCAAGCCTCGTCCGAAGCCGCCGAGAAGGCCGCGCAATATGTGGCCAAGACGGAGCGGCTGGAGCAGCGCGTGGCGGTGCTGGAGCGCATCCTCACCGACCGCTCCGCCAACCTCGCCGACGAGATCGACCGGCTGCGCGATCAGCCCCTGAACTGAACCGAAGACCGAAAACCGCACGAGAACGGGAGAAGAGAAAATGAGCGGCGGACAATGGATGGTCGTGATGATCGTCGCGATCGTGATGATCGCCCGCGTGGTGGGCGGACCCCAGATGAGCCGGCGCTGGCGCAGGCGCGGCTATGACCAGCCGCAGCCCTTCGCCGACACCGCCGAGAATCAGCGGCTGCGCGAAGAGGTCCGCGCCTTGAAGGAGCGGATCGCGGTGCTCGAGCGGATCGCCACCGACAGTTCCACCGCGCTCGATCGCGAGATCGACGCGCTGCGCGACCGGCACTGAGCCGAACGCGCGAACAGCTCAACGGAGAGATGCGATGACCGAGACCATCTCCATCATCACCATCGCGATCGCCGGCCTGGCGGGCGTCGCGATGCTCACCACGGCGGCGCTGGCCGGCTGGCGCGGCTGGCTCGACCTCCAGCGCACGGCGCTGACCGGCGATCACGCCGCCCCCGCGCCGACCCCCACCGCCGCCCGCATCGAACTCGCCGACCTGCGCGAGCGCGTCCGCAAGCTGGAGGCGATCGCGGCGGGGATCGATTTGTGAATAATGAACCATCGCGGGATGGGACATGGACCCGACATTTTTAACGCCGCCCTCTCTCGTCATGCTGATGAAAGTCAGCATCCATTCGCACTCCGCCCGCTCTTTCGACGTAGCGATAATGGATCCTGACTTTCGCCAGGATGACGAGGGAAGAGGAATGACGAGGGGAGGAGAGCCTTTCAAGCACAGCTCTCCGCTGCTAACCGCCTCATGCGATGACCGACACGCTCGACGACATCCGTGAGGAATATGGTTTCCTCGATCCCGACGATCGCTACCGCCTGCTGATCGATCTCGGCCGAAGGCTGGAGCCGATGCCGGATGCGCTCAAGACCGACGCGACGCTGGTGCGCGGCTGCTCGGCGGCGGTGTGGGTCTATCCCACCCGCGCCGAGGGCGGTTTGCTCCATTTCCTCGCGGACTCGAACGCGGCGATCACCAAGGGCATCATCGCGCTGGTGCTGCTGACGGTGCAGGATCGCTCGGCCGCCGACATCCTCGCCACCGACATCGAAGGCGCGCTCGCGCCCTTCGATCTGCGGAACCAGCTCAGCTCCAACCGCACCCAGGGCATTCCCAACATGATCGCGCTGATCCGCGCCACCGCGGAGCGTTACAAGGGAGAAAGCTGATGCGCCGCCGCGCCTTCGCCGCATTGGGGCTCGCGCTGCTGCTCGCGGGGAGCAGCGTCATCGCCGCTCCGGCCGGGAATTATCCCACGGGCGTCTTCACCGTCGCCGGCCGCAGGGTCGCGCCGAAGGATATTCTCGACGCCCGCGCGCTGCCGGACACGGCGGGCAAGCCCTCGCTGATGGTGACGCTGACGCCCGACGCGGCGAAGGCGCTGGCGGCCCAGGCGCACGGCCCGCGCCTGCCCTGCGCGCTCGACGGCAAGCCGCTCGGCGATAGCGCGACGGCGAGCCTGAGCAGCGACAACGTGATCCAGCTTTCCGGCGATTTCGGCGACTATGCCGCCGCCTCCGCCCTCGCGCGGCGCATCTCCGGCCACGATCCGGCGCCGGATTCCGAGACGGACGAGTAGCACCTCCCCTCCCCTTCAAGGGAGGGGCTTAGCCTACGGCCTGCCGCCGCTCCTCCGCCGTGCGAAGGACATCCCATGCCGCCTGGACGGCGCGGAAGCGTTCGGCGGCCTGTTCGTCGCCGGGCTTCACGTCCGGATGATTGGCTTTGGCGAGGCGGCGCCAGGCGGCCTTGACCTCCTCGTGATCGGCATCCGCCTCCAGCTCCAGCACGTCGAGCGCGCGCAGCTCGTCGCGGGAGCGGCTGCCGTCGCCCGGCCCCGCCCAGCGGTTATAGGCGGAATCGGCGTAACCGGCGGAGGTGCGCCGCTCGTCCGCCTCGCGCCGGGCCGCTTCCTCCGCGGTGAGGCCCGCGAAATAATCCCAGTTGCGGTTATATTCGGCGGCGTGCTCCTCGCAGAACCACCAGCGTTCGGGGCTGTTGGGCGATTTGGGCGCGGGGCGGTCGCCCGGCTGATCGCAGCCGTGCCGATCGCACAGGCGCACCCGTGTCGCCCCGCGCTCGGCGCCGTAGCCGCGCCAGCGGGGGAAGCCCCAGTCGATCGATCGAGTCTGTCGTCTCGCCATGTCGCCTATGTAGGCGATCGCGCCCGGCGGCGCGACGTCTCCATGCCGGGTTTTTGGAAGGCGAAGCAAAATCCGTTCGCGCCGAGCGAAGTCGAGGCGCGGCTTCGAGCGCGATCGAGCAGCCTCGGCTACGCTCGGCTAGCCCCCTCGACTTCGCTCGGGGCGAACGATTCCTGCTGCCGATACCTATCGCCGCGCGGTGGGCGGAACCGAAGCGGCGGCGGAACGGCGCGCCGCGCGCCGCGCGATGATCCCTTCGGCGATCCCGAGCACGGTCAGCGCGAACACCGGCGCGAGCAGGACTTTGCCGGCATAATGAAGATGGCCGATGCCGCCGAACACCACGCCGCCGACCAGCGCCGCCCACAGCGCGATGTCGCTCAGC
>DASSTK010000218.1:0-5023 GCA_035707945.1 Sphingomonas sp. | reverse complement strand
AGGCATGTCCCTCGACTTCGCTCGGGACGAACGGTTCTGTCGGGCATGACTGAGGCCGCCAAACTCGCCTCGGGCAAGGGGCACCGGGACGAGAACTTTCCCGTCGCCTCGCGGTTGATCGCGGCGCGGCATCGGCCCGCGATCCTCGCCTTCTACGCCTTCGCCCGCGCCGCCGACGATATCGCCGATCACCCCACCGCCGCCCCCGCCGACAAGCTCGCCGGATTGGAAGCGATGCGCGCGACGCGCACCGGAGAGAGCGACGCCGAGCCGACCGCCCTGGCGCTGCGCGGGGCGCTGGCCGCGCGCGGGCTCGATGCCACGCACCCGCTCGATCTGCTCGAAGCCTTCCGCCGCGACGTCACCAAGCGCCGCTATGCGAGCTGGGACGAGCTGATGGACTATTGCCGCTATTCGGCGGCGCCGGTCGGCCGCTTCGTGCTCGACGTGCATGGCGAGGACGCCGCGCGCGCCTGGCCGCTTTCCGATCCGCTCTGCGCGGCGCTGCAGGTCATCAACCATCTCCAGGATTGCGGGAAGGATTATCGCAACCTCGATCGCGTCTATCTGCCCGAGGACATGCTGGCGGCGGCCGGCGCGCGGGTGGAGGATCTGGCCGCTCCCAGGGCCGCGCCCGCGCTCCGACAGGTGATCGCCGCGCTGGCCGAGCGCTGCGAGGGGCTGCTTGAGGAATCCGCCCCCTTCGCCCGCGCGATACGGGACCGGCGGCTTGGGCTGGAGGTGGCGGTGATCCAGCGGCTCGCGCTCGATCTCGCCCGACGGCTGCGCCTGCGCGATCCGCTGAGCGAGCGGGTGCATCACGGCAAGGGGGAAGCGCTGTGGCTCGCAGTGCCCGCCGCGATCGCGCGGATGGTGCGGGCATGAGCGCGCCCTCCGCCTCCGGCTCCTCCTTCTATGCGGGGATGCGCGTGCTGCCGCGGCCCGAGCGGCACGCCATGTACGCGATCTACGAGTTCTGCCGCATCGTCGACGATATCGCCGACGATCAGCAGGGCGATCGGCCGGCGCGCAAGGCGGCCCTCGACCACTGGCGCGCCGATCTCGACGATCTTTACGCCGGCGGCACCGGCGGGCAGGCGGCGATGCTGGGTTCGGCGGTCAAGCGCTTCGGCCTCGACCGCGCCGATTTCGAGGCGGTGATCGACGGCATGGCGATGGACGTGGAGCGCGATATCCGCTGGCCCACCGAAGCCGAGCTGGACCTCTACTGCGATCGGGTGGCGAGCGCGGTGGGGCGGCTTTCGGTCCGCGTCTTCGGGATGGAGCGGGAGCCGGGGATCGCGCTTTCCCACCATCTCGGCCGCGCGCTCCAGCTCACCAACATCCTGCGCGACATCGACGAGGACGCCGCGATCGGCCGCGTCTATCTGCCGCGCGAGCCGATCGAGGCCGAAGGCATTCCGCTTGGCGACATCCGCGCCGTGATCGACGATCCGCGCATCGACAAGGTGTGCCGCAAGATGGCGGCCAAGGCGCAAGGCCATTTCGCCGAGGCCAAACGCATCCTCTCCGCCCGCCCGCGCGGCCATCTGATCGCGCCCCGGCTGATGGCCGCCGCCTATGCCGAACTGCTCCGCCGCATGGAGCAGGCCGGCTGGCAAGCGCCCCGCCGCCGCGTCCGTCACAACCGTCTGGCGCTGATGTGGACCCTGCTGAGGCTGCGGCTGGGGCGGTGATGTGCGCCATTCGAAACTCTTCCGTCACCCCAGCGAAAGCTGGGGGATCGTGCTGAAAGCGCGCGGCATGAGGCACGAGATGCCGGCTTTCGCTGGCATGAGGGAGGCGGAGCGCCCGGCATGAAACGCGCCCACATCATCGGGGCGGGGCTGGCCGGGCTAGGCGCGGCGGTGGCGCTCGCGGAGGAGGGCTGGCGCGTCACCGTGTCCGAGGCCGCCGCGCAGGCGGGTGGGCGTTGCCGCTCCTATCGCGATCCGCAACTGGACGCGGTGATCGACAACGGCAACCATCTCGTCCTCTCCGGAAATAAGGCGGTGCTGGACTATTGCGCAACGATCGGTTCGCGCGACCGGCTGAGGGGGCCGGAGGAAGCGCGCTTCGCCTTCATGGACCTGCGCGACGGCAGCCGCTGGACGCTCGCCCCCAACAGCGGGCCGATCCCCTGGTGGCTGCTTTCGGCCAAAAGGCGCGTGCCCGGCACCCGCCCGGCCGATTATCTCGCGCTCGCCCGGCTGATGCGCGCTGATCCCACTCGGCGGATCAGTGAAGTGATTTCCCCGCATGGGAGCCTGTGGGAGCGGCTGCTCGACAATTTCCTCGTCTCCGCGCTCGACACCCCTGCGGCGGAAGGATCGGCGGCGCTCGCGGGGCGGGTGATCCGGGAGACGCTGGCCAAGGGCGGCCGCGCCTGTCGTCCTTTGATCGCCGAGCCGACCCTTTCCGCCGCCTTCGTCGATCCCGCCCTCGCCTTCATCGAGCGCCACGGCGGCGAAGTCCGCCTCGGCCGCCGCCTGCGCGCGCTGCGTTTCGAGGGCGATCGCCTCGCCGCGCTCGAGTTCGCCGACGGGAGCGAGGCTCTTTCCGGCGAGCCGGTGATCCTCGCCGTCCCCCCCTGGGCAGCGGCCGCGCTGCTGCCGGGGCTCACCGCGCCCGACGAGCATCACGCCATCGTCAACGCGCATTTCCTCACCCCTCCTCCGGCCGGAGCCGCGCCGATGACCGGCGTGATCGGCGGCGCGGCGGAGTGGGTGTTCGCCTTTCCGGACCGCCTTTCGACCACCACCAGCGCCGCCGATTCGCTGCTGGACATGGATCGCGAGACGCTGGCGCGGCGGCTGTGGGCCGATGTCGCCGCCGTCCACGGCCTGCCCGCGGAGCCGCCGCGCTGGCAGATCGTTCGGGAGAAACGGGCGACCTTCGCCGCCACGCCCGAGCAGGACAGACGCCGCCCCGGCCCCCGCACGCGCTGCGACAGACTGTTCCTGGCTGGCGACTGGACGCAAACCGGGCTACCGGCGACCATCGAGGGCGCGCTTCGTTCCGGGCGCGCCGCCGCGAAACTGGCGATGGAGACCGAAACTGTTGCGCGTGGACGATAGGACCGACGGAACCGCGCCCGATCCGCTCGGCGGCATCGACGAGACGATCGGCCGCGCCCGCGACGCGCTCGCCCGCGCCCAGCAGCCGGACGGCCATTGGGTGTTCGAGCTGGAGGCGGACGCCACCATCCCGTCCGAATATATCCTGCTGCGCCATTATCTCGGCGAGCCGGACGATCTGGAGCTGGAGGCGGCGATCGGCCGCTATCTCCGCCGCATTCAGGCGTCCCACGGCGGCTGGAGCCTCTATCACGAGGGCGGGTTCGACATCTCGGCGACGGTGAAGGCCTATTACGCGCTCAAGATGATCGGCGACGATGTCGACGCCCCCCACATGGCCCGCGCGCGCGAGGAAATCCTGAAGCGCGGCGGCGCGGGCGCGGTCAACGTCTTCACCCGCATCCAGCTCGCGCTGTTCGGCGCGGGGCCGTGGGAGGCGATCCCCGAGATGCCGGTCGAGTTGATCCTCGCGCCGCGCCGCTTCCCGATCACGCTCCGGCGCATGTCCTACTGGGCGCGCACCGTGATCGTGCCGCTGCTGGTGCTCCAGGCGCTACGGCCGACGGCGCGGAACCCGCGCGGGGTGAAGGTGGACGAGCTTTACTTGCCCGGCCGCCGCCCGCTCAAGCGCGCGTTGCCGGGCAGATGGGCGTGGGAAACGGGTTTCGGCGCGCTGGATTGGGTGCTGAAGCGCGGTCGAGGGCTGTGGCCGAAGAAGCTCCGCCGACGCGCCATCCAGGCCTGTGTCGATTTCGTGGTCGAGCGACTGAACGGCGAGAACGGGCTCGGCGCGATCTATCCGGCGATGGCGAACAGCGTGATGATGTTCGACGCGCTGGGCTACGCCCCCGATCATCCGCACCGCGCCATCGCCCGCCAATCGGTCGAGAAGCTGCTGGTCCGGCGGGCGGATGGCGAAGTCTATTGCCAGCCCTGCGTCTCGCCGGTGTGGGACACCGCGCTCGCCGCGCACGCCATGCTGGAGGCGGGCGAGGATGAGGCCGCCGCGCGCGGGCTCGACTGGCTCGTGCCCCGCCAGATCCTCGACGTGAAGGGCGATTGGGCCGAGCAGCGCCCCAACGTCCGCCCCGGCGGCTGGGCCTTCCAGTACGGCAACGATCATTATCCCGATCTCGACGACACCGCCGTGGTGGTGATGGCGATGGACCGCGCCCGCCCCAGGCTGGGCGGCCGCTTCGACGAGGCGATCGCACGGGGGGTCGAGTGGAATGCGGGGCTCCAGAGCCATGACGGCGGCTTTGCGGCGTTCGACGCCGACAACACCCATTTCTATCTGAACAACATCCCCTTCGCCGATCATGGCGCGCTGCTCGACCCGCCCACCGCGGACGTGACGGCGCGCGTCGTCTCGATGCTGGCGCAACTCGATGAGCCGCTCGATTCGCCGCGCATGACGGCGGCGCTGGAGTGGCTGAAGCGCGATCAGCACGCGGAAGGAAGCTGGTGGGGCCGCTGGGGCGTGAACCACATCTACGGCGCCTGGTCCGTGCTGTGCGCCCTCAACGCGGCGGGGATCGACCCCGCCAATCCGATGGTGCGGCGCGCGGTGCGCTGGCTGGTGACGATCCAGAACGCCGACGGCGGCTGGGGAGAAAGCTGCGACAGCTATGCGCTCGACCGCAAGGGGCACGAGCCCGCCCCCTCGGTCGCCTCCCAGACCGCCTGGGCGCTGCTCGGCCTGATGGCGGCGGGCGAGGTGGATCATCCGGCGGTGGCGCGCGGCGTCGCCTGGCTCCAGCGCCGGCAGGAGGAAGACGGCCTGTGGGGGCAGGAACATTATACCGGCGGCGGTTTCCCGCGCGTTTTCTACCTCCGCTACCACGGCTATCCCAAATATTTCCCGCTTTGGGCAATGGCGCGGTACCGTAACCTCAAGCGGTCCAACACGCGCCAAGTCGCGCACGGCATGTGATCGTCGCCTGCGG
>DASSTK010000217.1:0-3745 GCA_035707945.1 Sphingomonas sp. | reverse complement strand
ACGAGGCCGCGCGCCCGATCGGTGGCGGCGCGCTGGGCGGCGACGGCGCGGGCCGTCTCGGCACCGTCGGGGAGCGCGGCGACGGCGGCGCGGGCGCCCTCCGCCTCCTGCGCGGCGGCAACGCGTTCGATTTCGGCGGCGGCCGCGCGCTCGTCCAGCTCCTTCGCGCGCGCCTCGATCCGTTCGATGGCGAGGCGAGCGCGATCCTCGGCCAGCGCCGTCTCGCGGGCGCGCTGCTCGGCGCGGGAGAGGCGCGTCCGCGCTTCCTGCCCCGCGCGCGCGGCGGCCTCCAGCGCGGCGACGGCGGCCTTCGCCTCGCTCTCGGCCCCTTCGAAGGCGGCGCGGGCGGGCGGGATCAGAGCGTCGAGCGCAGCAAGGCGATTGCGGCGGACCAGCGCCTCGGCGGCGGCCGCGCCGACATCCTCGGCGACGAAACCGTCCCAGCGGCGCATCCGGCCGTCCAGCGTGACGAGGCGGCGGCCGACCGCCAGCGGTGCGCCGTCATCCGCCTCCGCCACGATCACCTGCGCCAGCCGCCGCGCCAGCGCGGGCGGAGCCTGGACATGCGCCGCCAGCGCCTCGCGATGGGCGGGAAGCGCGGCGTCGCCCGTCCCGTCCGCGCCCTCCCAGCGCAGCGCCGCCTCGCGCCCGATCGGCGCATCGAGATCGTCGGCGAGCGCGGCGGCGAGCGCGCGTTCGTAGCCTGGTTTGACGGTGAGCGCGTCGATCGCACGCTCGGCCGAGCGGGCGGGGAGAGAGCGGCGGAGCGCGGCGGCCTCGCCCTCCAGCGAGGCGAGCTCGGCCTTGGCCGTCGCGGCGCGCGCCTGCGCTTCGTCGCGCGCGGCGGACGCGGCGGAGCGGTCAGCCTCGGCGGCGGCGATCGCCTCGCCGGCGGCGACGGCCTCGGTCTCGGCTTCGGCGCGGGTCGCCTCGACTTCCGCCATCGCCGCGCGCGCGCCCTCGGCATCGCCGACGCCCGAGCGATCGCGTACGATGCGGGCGACCTCCCCCTCGGCGCGATCGAGCCGCTGGCGAGCGGCGGCTTCGGCGGCTCGGGCGATGCGCGCCTCGGCCTGTTCAGCCGCTTCGGCGGCGAGCGCCTGCGCCAGCGCCACCTCGGCGTCACGCAGGCCCGCCTCGGTTTCGGCGAGGCGCGCGGCGGCCGCCGGGCGGACCTGCTCGCCCTCCGCGATGCGGCGGGTGAGCGTCTCGATCTCCTCGCCCAGCCGCTGGATGGCGGCGGCGGCATCCTCGGCGAGCGCGCCCTCGCGCGCCCGATCGCGCTCCAGTTCCTCGCGCAACCTGCCAAGCTCGGCGATGCGGCGCTCGGCGGAGGCGAGCTCGGTGCGCAGCGTTTCGAGCCGGTGGCCCGCGCTGGCGGCGATGTCGCGGGCCGACTGGGCGGCCGATCGGGCGGCGGCGAGGTGGCGGGTCGCCTCGCCCGCCTTTTCCGTCGCGAGCCGCTGCGCCTCGCCCGCCTCGGCGACGCGCGCCTCGGCCGCCTGCGCCTCGCGCTTGGCCGCTTCCGCCGCTTCGGCCGCCTCGCGCCAGCGCGCCCAGATCAGCCGCGCCTCGGCGACGCGCAGCTCGGCGGTGATCTGGCGATAGCGCTGGGCGGCGCGGGCCTGGCGGCGGAGCGCGGCGGCGCGCGCCTCCATATCGCCGATCAACTGCTGGAGGCGTTCGAGATTGGCCTCGGTGGCGCGCAAATTCTGCTCGGCGTCCCGGCGGCGGACGTGGAGGCCCGCGATCCCCGCGGCTTCCTCAAGCATCGCCCGGCGCTCGGCGGGCTTCGCGGAGATCAGCGCGGCGACGCGACCCTGGCTCACCAGCGCGGGCGAGTGCGCGCCGGTGGCGGCGTCCGCGAACAGCAGCGCCACATCCTTCTGCCGCACGTCGCGCCCGTCGACCCGATAGGCGGAGCCCGCGCCCCGCTCGATCCGGCGCACCACCTCGGCCTCGATCGCGCGGCCCGATTCGTCGGGCCGCTCCAGCAGCATGGTGACTTCGGCGAAATCCCGCGCCGGGCGCTGGGCGGTGCCGGCGAAGATCACATCCTCCATGCCGCCGCCGCGCAGCGACTTGGGGCTGGCCTCGCCCATCACCCAGCGGATCGCTTCGAGCAGGTTGGATTTGCCGCAGCCGTTGGGGCCGACCACGCCGGTCAGCCCCGGCTCGATCACCAGCTCGGCCGGATCGACGAAGCTCTTGAAGCCCGAAAGCTTGAGCCGCCGGATGCGCATGTCCCCGCCCGCCCCCGCCGGGCCTTTTCCGCCGTCAGCCGCCCAGCGCGCTCTTCAGCGCCGGCTCCAGCGTCTTCCAGTCATAGGCGTTGGTGACGACATTGCCGTTGACGATGAAGGCGGGCGTGCCGGTGATATTATATTTCTGCTGCCCCTCCTCCATATGCTTGGCGAGCGCATCGACCGCCGCCTTGCTGGAGAGGCACTGCTCCGCCTTGGCCTGCGGCACGCCGCGCTGGCCGACGAAATCGGTGTAGCCCAGATAATCGCCCCAGATCTTCGCCTGTTCGTTCACCGATTTGCCCTTCAGGCTGTCCGTGATCGACGTGGGGATATTCTCCAGCTTGGACAGGACATTATCCTGGTTCGCGAACATCTGTTCGAGGATCGGGAAGAAGGTCTGCGCGCCGTTGCACTGGCCGAGCAGGATCGCCGCCACGTCCGGCGCGTGGATGGCGAAATCGCGGAACTCGTAGCTCACCTTGCCGGTGGCGACATAATTCTTCTTGAGCTCCGGCTCGCCTTCCTCGGCGAAATGGCCGCAGTGCGGGCAGGTGCGCGAACCATATTCGATCAGCTTCACCGGCGCGTTCGGATTGCCCATGCGATAGCCGCCCTCGGGCGTCTCCACCACCACCTGCGTCCAGTCCCCATTAGGGGCGGTGACGGCGCCGGTGCCGGTGTTCACCACCGCGTTGGTGGCGACGGCGTTCTCCGAGGAAGCCTTGTTGCCGCCCCCGCCGCATCCGGCGAGCGTCAGCGCGGCGATGCCGGCGGCGGCGAGGAGGAGGGTGCGGTTGGTCTGCATGGGCGCTTCGTCTCCGTGTTCAGCCCTTGAGGGCGGCTTGCAGCTTGGGCTCCAGCGTCGCCCAGGTAAAGACGCCGTCCTGATGGACGCCGTTGATATAGAAACCCGGCGTGCCGCCGATCTTGCGCACCTCCCAGGCATCCCTGGTGGTGGCCTCCAGCGTTTTGCGGGCGGCCGCATCGTTCATGCAGCGCGACAGCATCGCCGCGGTGACGCCCTGTGTCGCTGCGATCGCGTCCAGCCCCGAATGCTCGACGATCGCGGCCGCCGCCGCCCCGCTTTTGGTGAGATCGGCGGGGTGCGCCGAATCCCAGGCGATCGCCTGGGGCTCCCAATCCTTCTGCGCCGCCATGATCGCCTCGGTCAGCGGGAAGAAACGCTTCGGGCCGCCGCAGCGCGCCAGCATCGCGGCGACAAAATCGAGCCGATCGCGCAGCGCGGCGCGCAGCTCGAAGCTGACCTTGCCGCTCTCCACATAGGTCTGCGTGATCGGGCCGAACGCCTCTGCGGTGAACAGCGCGCAATGCGGGCAGGTGTAGGAAAGATATTCGACGAGGCGGACCTTCGCCCTGGGATTGCCCATCCGCACCCCGCCTTCCGGCGTCGCCGCGACCATCTCCGTCCAGTCCGTGGCGTGATGGGCGCGATGGCGCGGCGCGGCCCCGGCCGGCAGCGCGAGGCCGAAGAGGAGGAC
>DASSTK010000216.1:0-4777 GCA_035707945.1 Sphingomonas sp. | reverse complement strand
GTCGGGAAATCCGTGTCTGGCGAGAGGTGCCGGCACCTTAGAGGCGGCCGCCCCGCCTGCCAAGCGGGGTGAGAAGGTCAACGTGCAAGCCTGTCGGCCTGATCCGTTCGTGCCGAGCGCAGTCGAGGCACATGTTCCAGGCGATACGCCCGGTTCACGCCCCTCGACTTCGCTCGGGACGAACGGTGAGGAAGATCAGGCCTTCGGTCCCGTGCCCGCGGCCGCGGCGACTTCGGCGGCGAAGTCGCTCTCCTGCTTCTCGATGCCCTCGCCGAGCTGGAAGCGGACATAATCCTTCAGCACGATCGAGACGCCGTTGTCCTTCGCCGCCCTGGCGACGACATCCTGCACGGGCGTCTTGTTGTCGATGACGAAGAGCTGGCTGAGCAGCGCCGCTTCCTTCTTGAACTTGGCGACCGCGCCTTCGACCATCTTCTCGATGATGTTCTCGGGCTTGCCGCTCTCGGCCGCTTTCTCGCGGGCGACGGCGCGCTCACGCTCGATGACTTGCGGATCGAGATGATCGGCGTGGAGCGCCTGCGGGAAGGCCGCGGCGATGTGCATGGCGAGCTGCTTGCCGAGCGGCTCCAGCACGTCCACGCCCGCATCCGATTCGAGCGCGACGAGCACGCCGATCTTGCCCATGCCGGGGGCGACCTGGTTGTGGACGTAGGGCACGACCGCCCCCCGGCTCACCTCCAGCACGCGCGCGCGGCGCAGCGTCTGATTCTCGCCGATCGTGGCGACATTGGCGGTGAGCGCGTCGGCCACGGTGCCGCCGCCCGGATAGGAGGCGTTCTTGAGCGCCTCGATATCGTCGCCCGTCTCCAGCGCGATGCCCGCGACATTCTTCACGAACTGCTGGAACTGATCGTTCTTGGCGACGAAATCCGTCTCGGAATTGACCTCGACGGCCGCGCCCTTCGCGCCCGCGACGGCGACGCCGACCAGCCCCTCGGCCGCGGTGCGGCTCGACTTCTTGGCGGCGGCGGCGAGGCCCTTGGAGCGCAGCCAGTCGACCGCAGCCTCCATGTCGCCGTTGTTCTCGGCCAGCGCCTTCTTGCAATCCATCATGCCGGCGCCCGAACGCTCGCGCAGTTCCTTGACGGCCGCAGCGGTGATCTCCGCCATGTCTCGTATCCTTTCAATTCACAGAACGTCGCCCCAGCGCAGGCTGGGGCCTCATGATGCGGGCGGTGCACCCGGCTCCTGAGATCCCGGCTTTCGCCGGGATGACGAGGTGTTTCAGGCCAGCGCGGCTTCCGCCGGCGGCTCGTCCATCGCGCCGAGATCGGCGCCGCGCGAAGCCTGCGCGCCCTGGTTGCCCCGGGTCGCGGCCTCGGCGACCAGCTCGCAGTAGAGCCGGATGGCGCGGCTGGCGTCGTCGTTCGCCGGGATCGGGAAGGCGATGCCGTCGGGCGAGACGTTCGAATCGAGGATCGCGACGACCGGGATGCCGAGCGTGTTGGCTTCCTTGATCGCGAGCTCCTCCTTGTTGGCGTCGATCACGAACATGACGTCCGGGATGCCGCCCATATCGCGGATGCCGCCCAGCGACGCCTCGAACTTGTCGCGCTCGCGGGTGAGCTGGAGGACTTCCTTCTTGGTGAGGCCCGTCGTGTCGCCGGCGAGCTGCTCCTCGAGCGCCTTATAGCGCTTGATCGAGCCCGAGATGGTCTTCCAGTTGGTGAGCATGCCGCCCAGCCAGCGGTGGTTGACATAATGCTGGCCCGAGCGGCGCGCGGCCTCGGCGATCGGCTCCTGCGCCTGGCGCTTGGTGCCGACGAACAGCACCTTGCCGCCGTGCGCGACCGTCTGGCTGATGAAATCGAGCGCGCGCGCGAACAGCGGCACGGTCTGGCTCAAGTCGATAATGTGGACGCCGTTGCGATCGCCGAAGATGTAGGGCTTCATCTTCGGGTTCCAGCGGTGGGTCTGGTGGCCGAAATGCGCGCCGACGTCGAGCAATTGGTGCATGGAGACGGACGGTGCCGCCATGGGATATCTCCTTCCGGTTACGCCTCCGCAGGGCCGTGACTGGCGGGTGCCAGCACCGGTCTATGTCGCCCTGCGTGCGGGATGCGCGCGCCCTTAGCTCCGGCTGGCGCTGAAATCAACCGGCTTTGGGACTTGACAAAAGAACAAAGAGTGAACATATGGAACCGGAGAAGGCCGAAACGGCTTTTGCGCAACGACATAGCCGCCCGATGCGGGGCGGCCAGGGAGCAACAGGATATGATTCACCTCCTCGCCTCGCTGTTCTTCTCGCTGCTGGCGATCGCCGCCTTCGGGATGGTGTCCTTCATGCTCGGCGAAGCGCGGCCCGCGATCCTGCGGGCGCTCGGATTTGCGCAGGAGAGGCCGGCGCTGCTGCCCGCATCGGCGCGCCGGATCAGGATCGCGGCTCGACCGGGGGCGGAGGCGACGCGGCCGCTTCCGTCGCGCGCCGCCGCTTGACCTTCGCGTAGCCCCGCACGCTGAACGGGATCAGCAGCAGATAGCCCGCCACGATCAGCGATAACGTCGGCCAGGGCGCGTTCACCAAGGCGGTGCCGAGCAGGGCGATCACCACCAGCGCGCCGAATCGCATATCCCGCCGGAGCCTGAGCGAGCTCCAGCTATAGGTGGCGAAGGACGACACCATCAGCAGCGCGATCAGCGCCGTCCAGGGCGCGACAACATAGGTGGAGCGGAAGATGTCCAGCCCGGTCGCGAGCCAGAGATAGAGCGGCAGGAACAGCCCCGCCGCCCCGGCGGGCGCGGGGATGCCGGTGAAATAACCCGCCGCCTTGCGCGGCTGCTCGGTGGCGTCGATCTGGGCGTTGAAGCGGGCGAGGCGGAGCGCGCAGCAGACCGCGTGGGCCAGCGCGATCGTCCAGCCGAACTGGGGCATGAAGCGCAAGGACCAGAGATAGATCACCACCGCCGGGGAGACGCCGAAAGCGATGACGTCGGAGAGCGAATCGAGCTCCGCGCCGAACCGGCTCTCGCCCTTGATGAGCCGCGCGATCCGCCCGTCCAACCCATCGAGCACGCCCGCCGCGATGATGGTGACGACCGCCAGCTCCCACTGATCGGCGATGGCGAAGCGGATGCCGGAAAGGCCGAAGCACAGCGCCAGCGCGGTGACGGCGTTGGGCGGCACCGCGCGCAAAGGTATCCCCCGCCGCGGCCGATCGCGCCAGCGCGGGTTCAGCCGGGCCATGCCGCCCGTCCGGCTTTGGCTGTCGGTTCGCGTCGCCCCTGCGGAAGCAGGGGTCCATCTCCCCCGCTCCGCTCGTGGCGACGGCGGGAGATGGGCTCCCGCTTTCGCGGGAGTGACGAAGGAGACAGGGCGGACATCCGAAAACTCACTGCGCCACGCCCTCGATCCGCTCGTCGCGGCCGGCGACGGCGAGCACCGTCTCACCGGCGATGGTGCGCTGGCCGAGCAGCACCTGCGGGCTTGTGCCGGCGGGCAGATAGACGTCGACCCGGCTGCCGAAGCGGATCAGGCCGACCCGCTGGCCCGCCGCCACGATGTCGCCGGGCTTCACGAACGGCACGATCCGCCGCGCCACCAGCCCGGCGATCTGGGTGAAGCCGATCCGCATTCCCGAACGGTCCTCGACAAGTATGTGCTGCCGCTCATTCTCCTCGCTCGCCTTGTCGAGATCGGCGTTCAGGAACTTGCCGGAGATATAGACGACGCGGGCGATCGTGCCGCCCACCGGCGCGCGGTTGATGTGCACGTCGAACACCGACATGAAGATGGATACGCGGATGAGCGGCTCCGGGCCGAGCCCGCCCTCCCCCACCAACTCGCGCGGCGGCGGCACGGTGGCGATCATGGTGACGAGCCCGTCGGCGGGGGCCACGATCAGCCCCTCCTTCCTCGGTGTGGTGCGGATCGGATCGCGGAAGAAGGCCAGCACCCAAATCGTGACGCCGATCCCGATCCAGCCGAACGGCCGCCACACGAAGAACAGGAGGATCGTGATCACCGCAGCGATGGCGGCGAACTTGTAGCCTTCCGGGTGGATGGACGGGAAGCGCCAGCGCACCGTGCTGGTGCCGAGATCGGGCTTTTCGAGCGATGTCATCGCGCCCTCCTACGGCTTCGCCTCTCGCCTGTCACGGTTGATCGCGCGCGCGGCACGGCCTAAGCGGCTCGCCAAATCCTCGCCGGCGGTCCCGCGCCGGCCCAAAACAAGCGGAGTCCTCATGGCCAAGATCAAGGTGAAGAACCCGGTCGTCGAGATCGACGGCGACGAGATGACGCGGATCATCTGGGAATGGATCCGCGAACGCCTCATCAAGCCCTATCTCGACATCGAACTGGAGCGTTACGACCTCTCGATCGAGAATCGCGACGCCACCGACGATCAGGTCACGATCGATTCCGCCCACGCCATCCAGAAGCACGGCGTCGGCGTGAAGTGCGCCACCATCACGCCGGACGAGGCCCGCGTCGAGGAGTTCGGCCTCAAGAAGATGTGGAAATCGCCCAACGGCACGATCCGCAACATCCTGGGCGGCACCATCTTCCGCGAGCCGATCGTGATGAAGAACGTGCCGAGGCTGGTGCCGGGCTGGACGGACCCGATCGTGGTCGGCCGCCACGCCTTCGGCGACCAGTATCGCGCCACCGACTTCCTGATCCCCGGCCCCGGCAAGCTGACCATGACCTTCACCGGCGCGGACGGCCAGGTGATCGAGCATGACGTGTTCGATTTCAAATCGTCCGGCGTCGCGATGGGGATGTACAATCTCGACGATTCGATCCGCGATTTCGCGC
>DASSTK010000215.1:0-2383 GCA_035707945.1 Sphingomonas sp. | reverse complement strand
TGCGGTGAAGACCGAGGCGAAGTTCGCGAAGGCCGATGCGGACAAGTCCGGCGTGCTCGACCGGACGGAGTTCGCCACGACGCGGGTGGTGCGCAAGCCCAGGCCCCGCTGCCCGCCGGCGAAGGACGAGACTTCGGAGGAAAGTTGAGCGAAGCCCCTCCCGTTTACGGGAGGGGTTGGGGTGGGCTCTCGGGTGCGGCTGGGCGATCCCTCCTCGAACGTCATTCCCACCCCCTGTCCCCTCCCGCTTGCGAGAGGGGAGCCATGCCCGCCGCCGACGGCGGGATGGATCAGGCTGGCTGAGGCTCCGTCGCCTCCCGCCACGCCGTCAGATCATCGCGCGCCCGCGCTGTCATCAGCGCCTTGCGGTCCGCCTTGCGCGGCGCGTGGGCGAGCGGGGGGAACAGGCCGAAATTGACGTTCATCGGCTGATAGGTCTCGGCCTCCGCGCCGCCGGTGATATGGCCGAGCAGCGCGCCGAGCGCTGTGGTCGGCGGCGGGGCGGGGAGGGCGCGCCCGGCCAGCTCGGCCGCCGCGAAACGACCGGCGAGCAAGCCGACGGCCGCGCTCTCGACATAGCCTTCGCAGCCGGTGATCTGCCCGGCGAAGCGGATGTTGGGGCGGGATTTCAGCCGCAGCTCGGCGTCCAGCAGCACCGGCGATCGAATGAAGGTGTTGCGGTGCAGCCCCCCGAGCCGGGCGAACTCGGCCTTCTCCAATCCGGGGATCATGCGGAAGACGCGCACCTGCTCGGCATGTTTGAGCTTGGTCTGGAAGCCGACGATGTTCCAGAGCGTGCCCTGGCGATTATCCTGCCGGAGCTGGACGACCGCGTGCGGCCAGCGGCCGGTGCGCGGATCGTCGAGGCCGACCGGCTTCATCGGGCCGTGACGCAGCGTGTCGATCCCGCGCGCCGCCATCACCTCGATCGGCATGCAGCCCTCGAAATAGGGCGTGTCGCGCTCCCACTGCTTGAACTCGGTTTTATCGCCGGTCAGCAGCGCTTCGACGAAGGCTCCATATTCGTCCCGGTTCATCGGGCAGTTGATGTAATCCTTGCCGTCCCCCTTGTTCCAGCGGCTCTGGAACCAGCACAGCTCCATGTCGATCGAGTCGCGGTGGACGATCGGTGCGATCGCGTCGAAGAAGGCGAGGGCGTCCTGCCCCGTCTCGGCCTGGATCGCCCCGGCGAGGCCGGACGCGGTGAGCGGGCCGGTAGCGATGATCGCGGGGCCGCCGGGCAGCGCGTCGACGCGCTCGCGCACCACGGTGATAAGCGGATGCCCCTCGATCGCGGCGGTGACGCCGGCCGAGAAGCCGTCCCGGTCCATCGCCAGCGCCGATCCGGCGGGGACGCGGTGGGCGTCCGCCTGCGCCAAGATCAGTGATCCCAGCGCGCGCATCTCGGCATGGAGCAGCCCCACCGCGTTGCGCTCCGCGTCATCCGAGCGGAAGCTGTTGGAGCAGACCAGCTCGGCGAGGTCGTCGGTGTGGTGGGCGGGCGTGCCTTCCACGCCGCGCATCTCGGAGAGGCGGACGGCGAAGCCCGCTTCGGCCAGTTGCCAGGCGGCTTCCGATCCGGCGAGGCCGCCGCCGATGACGTGGATGTCGTGCATGGCCGCGCGCCATAGACCAGCCGGGCGGGCAACGGAACCGGGCGCGCATTTACCTCGTTCGGGAGGCGTCACAACCTTGGAGCGCGACGATGACCAACCCCGATCGTTTCCGCCGCTGGAGCGATCCCGCCGGCCGCAACGCCTGGGGCTGGGTGCTGGCCGCCGGAATCGTGCTGCTGATCGGCGGCGTCTGCGCCATCCTTGCGCCCGGCTTCACCACCGTCGCGCTCAGCGTGCTGATCGGCTGGATTCTGCTGTTCTGCGGCATCGCCGGGATCGTCATGGGAATCCGCGCGCACAGCGTCCACCGCCGCTGGATGGACCTGCTCTACGGCGTCGTGTCGCTGCTGTTCGGGCTGTTCATCCTCTTCTTCCCCCTTGCAGGCGCGGCGGGCCTGTCGCTGGCGTTCGTCTTCTGGCTGGCGTTGCGTGCGGGCATCGAGCTGGGCGGTGCGATCCGCGCCGGGCGAGGGCGGATGCGCGGTTCGCTGATCCTGCTCGGCGTCGTCGACGCGTTGCTCGCGATCCTGCTGCTGTTCTGGTTCCCGTTCGGCACGATCGCGGTGATCGGGCTGTTCGTGGGCATCAGCCTGCTGCTGGGCGGAATCATGACGATCGTGGCCGCGTTCGGGCTTCGGCGGATGCGGGTGGCGTAAGGAAAGAAAAGCCCTCTCCCGCTTGCGGGAGAGGGTTGGGTGAGGGGCGAGCGAAGCGAGCGTCAACGCCAGTGGCGCACGTCATCCCCTCACCCCGACCCTCTCCCGCAA
>DASSTK010000214.1:0-4133 GCA_035707945.1 Sphingomonas sp. | reverse complement strand
CAAGCTCGTCACCGAGCCGCTGCCGGGCTTGGGTAGCTATGACTGCAAGGGCCTCTTCGGCGGCACCTGCGGCGAGCCCGCGCCCGAATGGCGTCACCAGCTCCGCACCACCTGGGCGATCCCGGGGCCGAACAAGGCCACGCTGTCGCTGGCGTGGCGCTATTTCGGCGGCGTCAGGCTTTCCACCCTGTCGAGCAATCCGTTCCTGAACGGCACGCCGAGCATCATCAATCGCCGGATCAAGGCCTATAACTACTTCGATCTGGCCGCGACGATGCAGTTCACCGAGGGGCTGACCCTGCGGGCGGGCGTCAACAACCTGTTCGACAAGGATCCCCCGGCTCTCGCCCAGGGCGTCCTGGCGAGCTTCGGCAACGGCAACACCTATCCGGGCGTCTATGATCCGCTCGGCCGGACGATCTTCTTCGGCGCCACCGTCGAGTTCTGACGCGGCGCGCCTCCCGGGGGCCTCGTCCCCCCGCCCCCGGGAGGCAATTTGTCTAAGCTCTCTCGGGGAGCCCCGATGCTTACCCGTTCGCCCTGAGGAGCCATTGAGCGAAGTCGAAATGGCGTCTCGAAGGGCCCTTCGAGACGGGCCTTCGCCTCCGCTCAGTCCCTCCTCAGGGCGAACGGAGGAAGTATTGATTCCCTGATCAGGAGGTTGGAGATGATGACCACCTCAAGCACCGCCAAGTTCATCGCCTCCCTCCTGGCCTGCGCGTCCCTCACCGCGGCCGCGCCGCCGCGCGCCAACCTCGCCGGCGTCTGGCTCTTCCCGAAGTCCACCGAATTTCCGGGGCTCCGCATGATGGAGCTCCACCGCGAAGGCGGCCATTGGCGGGGCACGATCACCAGCGACTGGTACGGCTCGATCCCGATGCGGGGGCTGGAGGTGGAGGGCGGCAAGGCCAGCTTCCTGATCGACAACGGCAATCCCCGCCTGCCGGCGAAGCGCTGGACGGCGACGCCCGATCACGGCCGCCTCCACATCACCGGCGACATCTGGATGCGCCATGTCGATGAGGACGTGAAGCGCGGCACGGCGGCGGATGCGCGGCGGCTGGCGTTCAGGCCGGTGTCGCTGCCGAAGCCCGCGCTCGTGCCCTCCAACGGCCTCGCGCGGACACCGCCGATGGGCTGGAGCAGCTGGAACCGCTTCGCCGACAGGATCGACGACAAGACGGTGCGCGAAATCGCCGATCATCTGGTGAGTTCGGGCCTGCGCGACGCCGGCTATCGCTTCGTCAACATCGACGACGGCTGGCAAGGCGCGCGCGGGCCGGATGGCGCGATCCGCCCCAACGCCCGCTTTCCGGACATGAAGGCGCTTGCCGATTACGTCCACTCCAGGGGCCTCAAGCTCGGTATCTACAGCTCGCCCGGGCCCAAGACCTGCGCGGGCTACACCGGCAGCTACGGCCATGTCATGCAGGACGCCCGGACCTTCGCGGCCTGGGGCATAGACTATATCAAATATGATCTCTGCTCGGGCGAAGGCATCTATCGCACCGCCGACGAGGTGAAGCGCGCCTATCAGGAAATGGGCCAGGCGCTCCACGCGACCGGGCGGCCGATCGTTTACAGCCTGTGCCAATATGGCCGCGATCATGTCGGCCGATGGGGCAGGGATGTCGGCGGTAATCTGTGGCGCACCACCGGCGATATCGAGGATAATTACGCCTCGATGGCCTCGATCGGCTTCGATCGTGACGGCGATCCCGCCGACGCCGGGCCCGGCGGCTGGAACGATCCGGACATGCTGGAGATCGGCAACGGCGGCATGACCCAGGACGAGTATCGCACTCACATGACCTTGTGGGCGATGCTCGCCGCGCCGCTGATGCTGGGCAATGACGTGCGCACCATGTCGCCCGACACGCTGGCGCTGCTCGAGAACAAGGGCGTGATCGCGATCGATCAGGATCGCCTCGGCAAGCAGGCCCGCCGCGTCCGCAAGGACGGCGACGCCGAAATCTGGGCCCGCCCGCTCGCCGACGGATCGGTGGCGCTCGCCCTGTTCAACCGGGGCGCGGCGGCGCGCGAGGTGCGCTTCACCCCCGAGGATGCCGGATTGAAGCGGATCGGGACGCTGGAGGACGTCTGGGCCGGCGCGCCCGACAGCGCCGCACGGCGGGCGTGGACGATCCCGGCGCATGGGGCGGTGTTGTTGAAGGTGAGCGCTTCGCTGTAGAGATCGCCTATTCGGCCGGCTCGATCGGGGGAGGATCAGGGAAGGAAACGAAGATCGGCTGATCCAGAGCGCCGCCGCCGTCCAGCACGGCTTTCGCGAGACCGTTGCAGACGTCGTCGAGCAATGCGTGCTTGCTCCCGTGATAGTCGATCATGCATTGAAAGCCTGATCCGTGTCCCGGATCGTCACGGCGGTCTGGCCGGTCGAGCTTTTCGGAATCGTCCAGTTCACCGTGGTCGTGACCATGGCCGGACGCGGCGCCCCCGATGGATCGAGCGCGGGCAGGAAATCCGCGTTCTTCCTTATGGAAGCGCATGTGGCGGCATCGAGTTCGGGAAACCCCGAGCTGCCTGTGATCCGGCAGCCTTTCACTTCGCCCTCCGCCGATACCGAGATGGAAACCCGCACCTGCCCCTGGTGATGCAGCCGCACGGCATCGGCGGGATAATCCATCGGCCTCACCCACCATTCCGGTGAAATGGGCACCGTTCCGTCGAAGTCCGAAGTGAATGTGTCTCTGGTGGGGGAGCGGACCTTCAGGAGTATCTTTGTGTCAGCAGCTTCGTTCGTCGCCAGGCGGAAATGGCCTGAAGCTATGGCGCAGGCCGCCTGGTCCAGAGAGGAAGACCCGGAAGGAACGATGATCCGGCAGGATTTGGCTCTGCCCTTGCTGCCGATATCGAGCTCGATCGAGGTCGTAGCCATTTCGGCCGGGAATTGGGTGGCTTGGGGATAAAGCTCCGGACCCGGCGACAGGATTTGATCTCGCGCCTGTCCGGCCATTCCGGCCATCATAATGGCTGCCGCTAACAGAAGCATGGCACCTCCAGTCACCGCGATCGCGGAATCTTCTTCGGATCGAGAAGAGAAAAAAGCCGCTCATGGGCCAAGGCGTCCGCGAATAACCTATATGGTTCCTATTGTCAAGGACTATGTGCCGGTCGAAGGCTGGTGAAGGGGCAGGGCCGAAGTCAGCCGAACAATATCCTCACGGTCTTGTCCCACAGCGCCGGCGTCGCTGTGGCGAGCAGGCCGGTCCGGTCCTGATCGGGGCGATAGGATGCGCCGTCCAGCCGTGCGATGCGGCCGCCCGCTTCCTCCACGAACAGCGCGCCGGGCGCATGATCCCAGGGCATAGCCCGCCAGAACAGCGCGATATCGTTTTCCCCCAGCACCACGCGGGGATATTGCTCGCCCGCGCAGTGCGGCACGGGCACGCTGGCGATACGGTCGGCGGCGCGACGCTCCACCTCGGTTCGGATGTCCGGCGGCAGATAGCGGGTCGCCAACGCGCCGATCGGGAGCGCCGCCCCGCTGGGCCGCGCCGTCACCCGCTCGCCGTCGATGAACGCGCCGCCGCCCCGCAGAGCATGGCACATCCGCCCGCTCACCGGATCGAGGATCCAGCCCGCCTGCGTCTCCCCGTCCTGCGCCAGCGCGACCATGATCGCGAAGGGCGTGCGCCCGGCCGCGAAATTGCCGGTGCCGTCGAGCGGATCGACGATCCACGCCGCGCCCCGGCCGACGCCTTCGCGCAGGCCCGCGTCGGCCGATACCGCCTCCTCGCCCACCACCGCCGATCCGGGCAGCAGCTTCGCCAGCCCGTCGGTCAGCCGCGCCTCGGATTCACGATCGGCAATGGTGACGAGATCGCCGGGAGCCTACTCCTCGATGTCCTCGGCCCGGAGCGCCCGGAAGCGCGGCAGCAGAATGGACGCTCCCGTCTCGCGCATCAGCGGTTCGACCAGAGCGTGGAGTCCATGCACCGGGCTAACTCCGGTAATCCGCGTTGATCGAGATGTAGCCGTGCGTCAGATCGCAGGTCCACACCGTCGCCCGGCCTTCTCCGAGGCCAAGATCGACGCCGATCCGCACCTCCTGCCCTTTCAGATGCGCCGCGACGGGAGCCTCGTCATAGCCCTCGATCGCCAGCCCATCCTTC
>DASSTK010000213.1:0-3226 GCA_035707945.1 Sphingomonas sp. | reverse complement strand
GGAGAGCGCGCCGGGCGTCAAGGATGTCGACAAGATCGCGGCCTTCTGCCAAGCGGTCGCGCGGTTATGACCATCGCCAACAGCCTCCGCTCCCAGCCCGACGCCGAGGGCCATTTCGGCGCGTTCGGCGGCCGCTACGTCGCCGAGACGCTGATGCCGCTGATCCTCGATCTGGAGCGCGAATATCGCGCCGCCAGGGCCGATCCCGCCTTCGCCGCCGAGCTCAATGGGCTGCTCAGGCATTTCGTCGGCCGCCCGAGCCCGCTCTACCGCGCCGAAGGGCTGGAGCACGCGCTGGGCGACCGGAGTCCACGCATCTATTTCAAGCGCGAGGATCTGAATCACACCGGCGCGCACAAGATCAACAACTGCATCGGCCAGATCCTGCTCGCGCGGCGCATGGGCAAGACGCGCATCATCGCCGAGACGGGCGCCGGCCAGCACGGCGTCGCCACCGCCACAGTGGCGGCGCGCTTCGGCCTGCCCTGCACCATCTTCATGGGCGCGCGCGATATCGAGCGCCAGCAGCCCAACGTCTTCCGCATGAAGCTGCTGGGGGCCGAGGTGCGGCCGGTGACGAGCGGCGCGCAGACGCTGAAGGATGCGATGAACGAGGCGCTGCGCGATTGGGTCGCGAACGTCCACGACACTTTCTACATCATCGGCACCGCGGCTGGCCCGCACCCCTATCCCGAGCTGGTGCGGGATTTCCAGTCGGTGATCGGAAACGAGGCGCGGGCGCAGATCATGGAGACGGAAGGCCGCCTGCCGGACCTGCTGGTCGCGGCGGTGGGCGGCGGCTCCAACGCGATCGGGCTGTTCCATTCCTTCCTCGATGATCCGGACGTGGCGATGCTCGGCATCGAGGCGGCGGGGCACGGGCTCGATACGGACAAGCACGCCGCCAGCCTCACCGGGGGGCGCCCCGGCGTGCTCCACGGCAACCGCACCTATCTGCTCCAGGACGAGGACGGGCAGATCGACGAGGCGCACTCGATCTCGGCGGGGCTCGACTATCCGGGCATCGGGCCGGAACATAGCTGGCTGCACGAGATCGGCCGGGTGCGCTACGCGGGCGTAACCGACGCCGAGGCGCTCGACGCTTTCCAGCTCTGCTGCCGAACGGAGGGCATCATCCCCGCGCTCGAAAGCTCCCACGCCATCGCCGGCGCGGCCCGCGAGGCGCGGGAGCTGGGTGCGGACCGCATCGTCATCCTCAACCTCTCCGGCCGCGGCGACAAGGACATCTTCACCGTCGCCCAGGCGATGGGGGTGGAGATATGAGTCTCTCGAACTCAGGAAAACCGTTCGCACTGAGGACGAACGGGAGGGGTGAGGCAAGCGATGGCGCAGGGGAGAGGGCTTTATGAGCCGCCTCGCCGCCACCTTCGCACGCCTGCGCGCCGAAGGGCGCGCCGCGCTGGTGACGTTCGTGACCGCGGGCGACCCCTCGCCCGCCGCCACCCCGGCCATTCTCGACGCGATCGTCGCGGGCGGGGCGGACGTGATCGAGCTGGGGATGCCCTTCACCGATCCGATGGCGGACGGGCCGGCGATCCAGGCGGCCAACCTCCGCGCGCTCGCGGCGGGCACGCGCACCGCCGACGTGCTCGCCGTCGCGCGCACTTTCCGGGAACATCATCCCGACACGCCGCTGGTGCTGATGGGCTACGCCAACCCGATGCTGGCGCGCGGGGCCGAATGGTTCGCCGAAGCCGCCGCGCAGGCCGGGGTTGACGGCGTGATCTGCGTCGATCTGCCGCCCGAGGAGGACGCCGCGCTCGGCCCCGCGCTCCGCGCCGCGGGCATCGATCTCGTCCGCCTCGCCACACCGACCACCGACGCAGCCCGCCTCCCCGCCGTGCTCGCGGGAGCATCCGGTTTTCTCTATTATGTCTCGGTCGCGGGCGTGACAGGCTTGCAGCAGGCCGCCGCCGGCTCGATCGAGGAAGCCGTCGCCCGGCTCAAGGCTGCGACCGGACTGCCCGTGGCGGTCGGCTTCGGCGTGCGCTCGCCGGAGCAAGCCGCCCGGATCGCGCGCGTCGCCGACGGCGTGGTGGTGGGCTCGGCGATCATCGACGCGCTCGCCAATTCCGGCGGCGATCCGGAAGCGGCGCGCGCCCTGGTTTCGCAACTGTCCGGCGCGGTTCGCGCCGCGCGTATAGGAGAAGCGGCATGAGCTGGCTCGATCGCGTCCGCAACTCGATCCCCTTCATCGCCAGGCGGGAAACGCCCGAGAATCTCTGGCACAAATGCCCCGGCTGCGGGGCGATGGTGTTTCTCAAGGAGTTTGAGGAAAACCAGAATGTCTGCCCGAAATGCCAGCATCACGGGCGGATCGGCGCGGCCAAGCGCTTCGATCTGCTGTTCGACAGCGGCGTCCACACGCCGCTCCCCGTACCGACGGTGCGCGAGGATCCGCTCAAGTTCCGCGACACCAAGAAATATCCCGATCGCCTCAAGACGGCGCGGACCAACACCGGCGAGCCGGACGCGTTCCTGATCGCCAAGGGCGAGATCGAGGGGCGGCCGGCGGTGGTCGGCGTGCAGGATTTCGCCTTCATGGGCGGTTCGATGGGGCTGGCGGTGGGCGCGGCCTTCGTCGCCGGGGCGGAAGCCGCGATCGCCGCGCACGCGCCCTTCATCATCTTCACCGCCGCGGGCGGGGCGCGGATGCAGGAGGGCATCCTCTCCCTCATGCAGATGCCCAAGACGACGGTGGCGATCCAGAAGCTGCGCGAGGCGGGGCTGCCCTATATCGTGGTGATGACCGATCCCACCACCGGAGGCGTGACCGCGAGCTACGCGATGCTCGGCGACGTGCAGATCGCCGAGCCCGGCGCGCTGATCGGCTTCGCGGGCCAGCGGGTGATCGAGCAGACCATCCGCGAAAAGCTGCCCGAAGGCTTTCAGCGTTCCGAATATCTGCTGGAGCACGGGATGCTGGACATGGTGGTCCACCGCCACCAGCTTCGCGAGACGCTGGCGCGGCTGATCGCCTATCTGACGTCGGAGACGGCGGCGGCGTGACGCCAATCTTCCCCTTGTGCTCCCGCGAAAGCAGGAGCCCGGAGTTTCGAGCGGCGTCCTTTGCCGCCCTGGGCTCCTGCTTTCGCAGGAGCACGAGGATGATCCGCGTTAACCCCCGCCGTGCTCCTGCCTTCGCAGGAGCACATCGCTCTCCCCATGCCTGACCACGCGCGATCGGCGGACCCGGCGGTGCAAC
>DASSTK010000212.1:0-13452 GCA_035707945.1 Sphingomonas sp. | reverse complement strand
TTCCACTGCCCGCTGATGCTGCCCGCCGCGGAGGCGATGGAAAAGGCGCTGGCCGAGGCGCGTCTGACGGCGCCGCTGGTCCCGGTCTATGCCAACGTCACCGCCGCGCCGGTGAGCGACCCCGCGACGATCCGCGCGCTGCTGGTCGAGCAGGTGACGGGCACGGTCCGCTGGCGCGAGAGCGTCGAGGCGATGGTCGCCGCGGGCGTCACCGAGTTCATCGAGTTCGGCGGCAAGGTGCTGGCCGGCATGATCAAACGCATCGCCCCCGACGCGACCACCACCAGCGTGGTGACGATGGAGGACATCGAGGCGCTGGCGACAGGGATGTAAAGGTTCACGCAGAGACGCGGAGACGCAGAGGGGGAAGGATTGCGAGATATCGACTCCATATCCGGCGATGTTGTCGATGCGGCGATCCGGATTCATCGGGAGTTGGGCCCGGGCTTGCTCGAGAGCGTTTACGAGATGGTGCTTGCCGGGCAGCTTGCCCGGATGGGCCATGCGGTTGATCGGCAGCGGCCCATAAATATCGAGTTCGACGGCCTGAGATTCGAGGCGGCTTTCCGGATTGATCTGCTGGTGGACGGGCGGTTGCTCGTCGAGATAAAATCGGTGGAGCGGCTGAACGCCGCTCATGGCAAACAACTGCTCACCTATCTCAGATTGACCAAACAGCCCGTAGGGCTGCTCATCAATTTCAACGGCGCGACGCTCAAGGAAGGGATCCGTCGGGTCGTTAATAATCACTACCCCTCTGCGTCTCCGCGTCTCTGCGTGAACCAATTTTCCGGGAGAGAATGATGTTCGATCTTTCAGGCATGACCGCGCTGGTGACGGGGGCGTCGGGCGGGCTGGGTTCGGCGACGGCGAGGGCGCTGGCGGCGCAGGGAGCGCGGGTGGCGCTGTCGGGGACGCGCGAGGCGGTGCTGGCCGAGGTGGCGGCGGGGCTGCCGAACGATCCGGTGACGCTCGCCTGCGATCTGTCGGACGCCGCCGCTGTCGACGGGCTCGTGCCGCGCGCTGTCGAGGCGCTGGACGGCAAGCTCGATATCCTCGTCAACAACGCCGGCATCACCCGCGACAATCTCATCCTGCGCATGAAGGACGAGGAGTGGGAGAAGGTGATCGCGGTCAATCTGGAGGCCGCCTTCCGCCTGATCCGGGCGGCGGCCAAGCCGATGATGAAGGCGCGCTTCGGCCGCATCATCTCGATCACCTCGGTGGTGGGCGTCACCGGCAATCCGGGGCAGGCCAATTACGCCGCCTCCAAGGCCGGGCTGATCGGCATGTCCAAGAGCCTGGCGCAGGAGCTCGCCAGCCGTTCGATCACGGTGAATTGCGTCGCCCCCGGCTTCATCCGCTCGGCGATGACGGATGCGCTGAACGATCAGCAGAAGGCCGCGATCCTGACGAAGATTCCCGCCGGCGATCTCGGCCAGGGCGAGGATATCGGCGCGGCCGTCGCTTATCTCGCCAGCCGCGAGGCGGGCTACGTCACCGGGCAGACGCTGCACGTCAACGGCGGCATGGCGATGATCTGAGGGCTCAGGCCGGAAGCGGCGCGGGATCGGCTGCCCTGATCCTGCGGGGCGCCGCCGCCGGCCGGGCCAGCGCGAGCGCCGCCGCCGCCACGGCGAGGCCGGCCAGCACGTCGCTCAGATAATGCGCGCCATCGACGGGCGTGGACAGCAGCACCGTCGCCTCCAGCGCCAGCCCCGGCCAGCGGGTCAGCCGATGCTGCCAGAAAGCCCAGGCGAAGATCAGCGCCAGCGCGGCGTGGAAGCTCGGGAAGGCGATCAGACCCTGCAAGCCGGGCACGGAAAGCAGGCGCAGGCTGCCGTCGCGCACATGCAGCATATCCGGCACATGCTGCCAGGCATCCGCCGGGGAGAGGTGCGGATAGGCGATCGGGCCGAGCCCGAACCAGGCATAGCCGCCCAGCGCAGGCAGCCATGCGGAGACGAGAATGGTGGCGAGCCCGGCGATGATGATCGCGCGGGCGAAGCGGCGCAGCTCCGCGAAACGCGCGGTGAAGCCCAGCAGGCAGACCGCCGCCGCGAGCTGGGGCAGGAGCGATTCATAGCTCGTCCGCAGCACCGCCGCGATCGCCGGATGCGCGTCCGCCCAGGCCAGATAGGCGCGCCAGTCGAAGCCGATCGCGGCGTCGGCGCGAACCAGCATGTCGTCCACCAGCGGGCGATCGAGGCCGGCGGCAAGGTAGGATAACGGCGCGGCGATCAGGGTGAAGCCGATCATCTGGGCGAGCGCGGCGCAGGTCGCGGCCAGGCGCGGCTCCGGCCGCATCGCCCGATAGAAGCGCGCCAGCAGCGCCAGCCCGGCCCCGCCCGCGATCGGCCCGGCGAGGCTGGTCCAGATCAGGCCGAATCCCGCCGCTTTCAATCCGATGAGCGTCGCCGCGCCAAGCAGCGCTAGGAACAGCCACACGCGCCTTTCGTCGTTCAGGAAATCCGGCTCCGCCATTGCGCCCGGATAGCGGCGCGGCCCCTAATGTTTGGCTAAGGCGGCTTGCAACCTTTCCGGGCTCCGTTTAGGGCATTCAGCCAATCAACAATCAAGTCCAGCGAGAAGGTTCCCATATGAGCGACACCGCCGAGCGCGTGAAGAAGATCGTCGTCGAGCATCTCGGCGTCGAGGCCGACAAGGTGACCGAGGATGCGAGCTTCATCGATGATCTCGGCGCGGACAGCCTCGATATCGTCGAGCTGGTGATGGCGTTCGAGGAGGAGTTCGGCGTCGAGATCCCGGATGACGCCGCCGAGAAGATCACGACCGTGAAGGACGCGATCAGCTATATCGACAGCCACAAGGGCTGACACGCCCATCCGGCCGCCGGCTGCTTTTTAAGGGCGGCCGAAGCCTGCAAGACGGCTCTCCGACCCGGAGCATCGGGGCCGGGGGGCCGTTTCGCGTTGACGGACAGACGTGAAGGAGGAGCGCGCCATGCGCCGCGTAGTCGTAACAGGACTGGGCCTTGTCACCCCGCTCGGCGCCGATGTCGAGACGAGCTGGGCGAATATCATCGCCGCGAAATCGGGCGCGGGGCAGATCACCCGCTTCGACGCCTCCAATCAGGCCTGCACCATCGCCTGCGAGGTGAAGCCGGCGGACCACGCCTATGGCTTCGATCCGAACAAGCGCGTCGATCACAAGGTGCAGCGGCAGGTCGACCCCTTCATCGTCTATGGCATCGACGCCGCCGGGCAGGCGCTGGAGGATGCGGGGCTGACCGAGCTTTCCGAGGAGGAGAGCTATCGCGCCGGCTGCTCGATCGGCTCGGGCATCGGCGGCCTGCCGGGGATCGAGAGCGAATCGATCGTGCTGTTCGAGAAAGGGCCGCGCCGCGTTTCCCCGCACTTCGTCCACGGCCGGCTCATCAACCTGATCTCGGGCCAGGTTTCGATCAAATACGGCCTGCGCGGGCCCAACCACGCGGTCGTCACCGCCTGCTCGACCGGCGCGCATTCGATCGGCGACGCCGCGCGCATGATCGCGATGGACGATGCGGACATCATGCTGGCGGGCGGCGCGGAAGGCGCGATCTGCCCGCTCGGCATCGCCGGCTTCGCCCAGGCGCGCGCGCTTTCCACCCATTTCAACGACACGCCCCAAAAGGCCAGCCGCCCCTACGACAAGGACCGCGACGGCTTCGTCATGGGCGAGGGCGCGGGCGTGGTGGTGCTGGAGGAATATGAGCACGCCAAGGCTCGCGGCGCGAAGATCTACGCCGAGGTGATCGGCTACGGCCTGTCCGGGGACGCCTACCACGTCACCGCGCCGCATCCGGAAGGCTCGGGCGCCTATCGCTCGATGGAGATGGCGATCCGCAAGTCCGGCCTCGCGCTTTCCGATATCGACTATATCAACGCCCACGGCACCTCCACCCCGCTCGGGGACGAGCTGGAGCTGGGCGCGGTCAAGCGGCTGTTCGGCGATGCGGTGGGCGGGCTTTCCATGTCCTCCACCAAGTCCGCGATCGGGCATCTGCTCGGCGGCGCGGGCGCGGTCGAATCGATCTTCTGCATCCTCGCGCTGCGCGATCAGATCGCCCCGCCGACGCTCAACCTCGATAATCCGGGCGAAGGCTGCGCGGGCGTCGATCTCGTGCCGCATGTCGCGAAGAAGCGGCCGATCCGCGCCGTGCTCAACAACAGCTTCGGCTTCGGCGGCACCAACGCCAGCCTGGTGATGAAGGCGGTGTGAGCAGGCCGCGCCGCAAGCGGGGCGGAATCGGGCGGCCGTTCGGCCTGCTGCTGATCGTCATCGTCCTGCTGATCGGGGCGGTGCTCTGGTCCTGGTACGGGGCGGGGCCGCTGGCCAAGCCCGCGACGGTGACGATCGCGGAAGGCTCGACGGTCGCGTCGGCCGGGCGAGATCTGGAGAAGGCGGGCGCCATCCGCGGCGCTGGGCTGTTCCGTCATCTGGCCGGCCTGCTCGGCTCGCGCGATCCGATCCGCGCCGGGCAATACGCCATTCCCGCCCACGCCAGCCAGGCGGCGATTCTGGACATTCTTCAGCACGGCAAGCCCGTGCAGCTTCTCGTCACCATTCCGGAAGGCATGCCCTCGGTCATGGTGCGCGATCGCCTCGCCGCGATCCCGGTGTTGACCGACCCGGCCCCGCTGCCGCCGGAAGGCTCCGTGCTGCCGGACAGCTACGCCTATCAGAAGGGCGAAACGCGCGCGGCGGTGCTGAAGCGGATGCAGGAGGCGATGAAGCGCTATCTCGCCGACGCCTGGGCGCACCGCGCGAAAGGGCTGGTCGTGAAAAGCCCGCGCGAGGCGCTGATCCTCGCCTCGATCGTCGAGAAGGAAACGGCGTTGCCGGAGGAGCGCGCCACGGTGGCGGCGGTCTATGAGAACCGGCTGAAGCTCAACATGCCGCTCCAGGCCGATCCCACCACCATTTACCCGATCACCAAAGGTCGCGCGCTTGGCCGCCGCATCCTGGAATCCGAGCTGCGCGACAAGAACGGCTACAACACCTACACCATGCCCGGCCTCCCCGTCGGCCCGATCTGCAATCCCGGCCGCAAATCGATCGCGGCGGTGCTGCACCCCGCAGCCAGCAAGGCGCTCTATTTCGTCGCCAACGGCAAGGGCGGCCACGTCTTCGCCGATACGCTGGCCGAGCAGAACGCCAACGTGAAGAAATGGTACGCGATCCGCCACGCGCGCGGGGAGATGTAGGGACGCCCACTCACGAAGGTTGATCCCTTCGGGAGCGCCCGTCGAGCATCCCGTCCTCGACATCGGCGAGAAGTCCCGCCAGCCAGTCCCGGTCCAGACGCCTTTGCCTCTCGATATGCCGGAACAGATGCTCGCCGCCCGTCGATAGCGACGGCGCCATTTCGTCGTGGAGCGGCTTCAGCTTGGCGATCAGCTCGTCCAGCCGCGCGATCCGGCGGCGGATGGCGTCCGCCAGTCGGGCGGGGTCCGCGCAGTGCAGGAACAGCATGGCGCCGTAGAGCGTCCGCGAAACCGGGCCGTCCTCCTCGAACTGCCGATAGAAACCTTCCTCGAACTCCGCGCGCCCTTTCGGGGTGATGCGGTAGATGGTCCGCACGCCGCCGCGCGCCACCCGTTCCTGCGCGACGGGGGCGATCGCTCCATCCTTCTCCAACTGGCGGACCGCGTAATAGAGCGTGCCGACGTCCACATCGAGATAGCACTCGACCATCGAGGCTTCGAGCCGGCGCTTGATCTCATAAGGGTGGAGATCGCCGCGATGGAGCGCGCCCAGAATGAGGAGTCTTGTCTTCATAGTTTAATTATACTAATGGAATCGGAATAAGCCAGATAGGGAGGCGAGACATGGGAAGGGCAGCCTTGGGGATCGTCGGCGGCCTTGTCGCCTGGACGGTGATCGTGACGCTGATCGACATCGGCCTGCGCCTCGCGCTGCCCGGTTATGCGGCGGCCGAGCGTATCCTGGTCTTCACGCTTGCCATGAAGATCGCGCGGCTCGTCATGGCGGCTGTCACCTCGCTCCTCGCCGGGGCCGTCATACGTGCGATCGCGCCGCGCAGCGCATGGGCGCCGTGGATCACGGGGCTGATCATCCTGGCGCTGTTCCTGCCCGAGCATGTCCGGATATGGTCGAGCCTGCCGGTCTGGTATCATCTGTCCTTCCTCATCCCGCTCGCCCCGTTGCTGGCTCTGGGCGCGGGGGCGTGGACACGCATGAGGAGCGATGCGCCCAACAGGATGCGGGGACAAGTCACGCTCCCGTCCGAAAGCGGCGCGATTCCGTAAAGCAAGAAAGCTCCGCCCCGGCTCGAGAAGGGGCTTGACCGGCTTTCACGCCCCGGCGCCGGGGCTCTGCTCCCGCGGGGCCGCCACACGGATCGCGCGGCGGGCGATGCGGGCGGTGATGGGGGTCCGGGCGAGCACCTCGCCGTCGATCGAGATGGGGAGCGGAGGATCGGTGGCGACGCGGATCGCCTGCCCTTCGAACTCGCGGGTCGTCTTGCGGCGGGCGGGCAGGCGCAGCGTGCTGGCGATCCAGTTGCCGACGAGCGTGCGGCGCGTCTCCCCGATCACCGCCTGCACCACGATCTTCCCCGAATCCAGCCGCGCTTCGTCCACCAGCGCGACGCCGCCATGATAGGGGCCGTTGGCGATGCGGACCTCCACCGCTTCCAGCGTCTCCGCCTCCGCGCCTTCGCCGACGGTGAGCCGGAACGGGCGGAAGACGGCGAGTTGACGCGTCGCCCAGAGCAGATAGCCGGGCCTCCCCAGCCAGGCCTTCAGCCCGTGCGGCACCGTCTCGGCGATCTGCGGCGCGATGCCGATCGAGGCGCAGTTGGCGAAATAATCCCCGTCGATCATGCCGAGATCGATCGAGCGCGCGCGGCCGCCGGCGATCACCTCGATCGCGCCCGGCAGATCGAGCGGCAGCTTCAGCGTGCGCGCGAAGCTGTTGGCGGTGCCCATCGGCAGCACCGCGAACACCGCATCGCTGCCCACCACTTCGTCCACCGTGCAGGAGATGGAGCCGTCGCCGCCGCCCACGATCACCATCGGCGCGCCCGCCTTCACCGCCTCGCGCACCCGGTCCGGCATCTCGGCGGGCCTGCGGACGGCATGGGCGGAAAGAAGCTCGATTCCGGCCGTCTTCAGAAGGGAGCAGGCCTCCCGAAACAGGCGGCGGCCCTTGCGGGATCGGGCGTTGACGATCAGCACGGCGGCGCGGGGGAGAGGCGGCGTTTCACTCACGATCCGCTCAACGCGCCGGATTTCATTTCGGCTCCAGCATGGAACCCTCGCCTCCCGGGCTTCGTTCAGCGCCTCCACCGCCTGTGGCGGCGAGGAAGGGAGACAGGGAATGAAGGGCATCCTGCTGTGGCTGATCGGCATCCCGATCCCGATCATCATCCTGCTCTACATCTTCGTTTTCCGCTGATCGGCTTTCCCGCGCATCCGATCCGGCGCAAGGTGGCGGCATGATCGAGACCGCCGCCTTCCTGCGCCTGACCCCGGATGGAGCCGCGGAGCCGACAACCCGACCGCTCGCGATCGAGACGCCGGTGGCGATCGAGATCGACGGCATCGGCTATGCGGTGATGATGGCGACGCCCGCCGATCTCGACGATTTCGCGGTCGGCTTCTGCCTGTCCGAACGGCTGATCGACGGACCTGGGCAGATACTGGGGATAGACCGTCATGATGCGCATCGCGGCAGCCTGCTTCGGCTGACGCTGTCCGGGGAGGCGAAGGGCCGCGTGCTCGATCGGGTGCGCCATCGGGTTTCGGAAAGTTCGTGCGGATTGTGCGGCATCGAAAATCTCGAGCAGGCGCTGCGCCCGTTGCCGCGCGTCGATCCGCCGGACGCTCCTGTCGAGGAGGGGGCAATCTTCACGGCGTTGGGCGCCATCCGCGATCGCCAGCCGCTCGGCCGGGAAACCGGCGCGGCTCATGCCGCCGCGCTGTGCGGCGCCGACGGAACGATCCGCCTCGTGCGCGAGGATGTCGGCCGCCACAATGCCCTGGACAAGCTGATCGGCGCGATGGCGCGGAGCGGATTGCGCTGGGAGGGCGGTTTCGCGCTCACCACCGCGCGGCTTTCCTATGAACTGGTGGAGAAAGCGGCGCTGGCCCGTTGCCATACGCTTGTCGCCATTTCCGCGCCGACCAGCCTGGCGGTGGAGCGCGCGCGAGAAGCGGGCATTCGCATCGTCGCGCTCGCCAGGCCCGACGCCGCGCTGGAAGCGGCTATACCGCGAACTGCTCCATCGTGATGCGATCGTCGAGCGCGTGCTCGGGGTCGAACAGCAGCGTGAGCGCGACCGAGCGATCGATCGAGATGTCGACCCTGGAGACGTCGCGGACCTCGCGCTGGTCGGCCACCGCGCTGACCGGGCGCTTGATCGGATCGAGCACGCGGAAGACGATCCGCGCGGTTTCCGGCAGGATCGCGCCGCGCCAGCGCCGCGGGCGGAAGGCGCTGATCGGGGTGAGCGCGACCAGCCCCGCCCCCAGGGGCAGGATCGGCCCCTGCGCGGAAAGATTATAGGCGGTGGAGCCCGCCGCCGTCGCGGCCAGCACGCCGTCGCAGATCAGTTCGGGCAGCACCACGCGTCCGTCGACGCTGACCTCGATCCAGGCGGTCTGGCGCGTTTCGCGCAGCAGCGAGACTTCGTTGATCGCGCGGGCCTCGAAATGATCGCCGTCCACCGTCGCCGCCTCCATGCGGAGCGGCGTCACCGAGAAGGCGCGGGCGCGCTGCAGGCGTTCGATCAGATTGTCCAGCCGCCACTCGTTCATCAAGAAGCCGACGGTGCCGAGATTCATGCCGAACACCGGCAGGATTGCCCGCGCGTCCAGCATCGAATGCAGCGTGTGAAGCATGAAGCCGTCGCCGCCCAGCACCACCGCCATATCGGCTTCGGACAGGTCGGACCATTCGTAGCGCCGACGCATCTCGGCCTCGGCGGCCTGGGCGGCGGGGCTGGGGGAGGCGGTGAGCGCGACGCGAAGATCGCCGCCGCGCGGGGTGCGCCCGCTCATCCGCCGGTGACGCTCATGTGGCGGGAAACGGCGGGAGCGGCGCCGGGCCGCTCGATATGGAAATCATGCGCGCGCGGCTTCAGGCGCAGCGCCTCGTCGATCGCGGCGTCGAGCGCCTCGCGTCCGCCTTCGCGCAACGCGCGCTTGAGATCGACCTTATCGTCATGGCCGAGGCACATATAGAGCCGCCCCGAGGCGGTGACGCGCACCCGGTTGCAGCTTTCGCAGAAATTATGGGTGAGGGGCGTGATGAAACCGAGCCGCCCTCCCGTCTCGGCGACGCGGACGTAGCGGGCCGGGCCGCCGGTGCTCTCCGTTATCGGCGTCAGCGTGAAGCGACGCTCCAGCTCGGAGCGAACCTGATCGAGCGGCAGATAGCGATCGGTGCGATCCTCCTCGATCGCGCCCAGCGGCATGGTTTCGATCAGGGTCAGATCGAAGCCCTGTTCGCCGCACCACAGCAGCATCGGCGCGATCTCGTCTTCGTTCAGGCCTTTGAGCGCCACCATGTTGATTTTGATCGCCAGCCCCGCCGCCCTGGCCGCCGCGATCCCCTCCAGCACGCGCGACACGTCGCCCCAGCGGGTGATGTGGCGGAAGCGTTCGGGATCGCGGCTGTCGAGGCTGATATTGACGCGGCGCACGCCCGCCTCGATCAGCGCCCCGGCATGGTCGGCGAGGCGGGTGGCGTTGGTGGTCAGCGTCAGCTCGTCGAGCCCGTTGCCCAGATGCCGCCCGATCGCACGGGCAAGCCCGTCGACGCCGCGCCGGGCGAGCGGTTCGCCGCCGGTCAACCGGATCTTGCGCACGCCGCGCGCGATGAAGGCTTCGGCGAGCGCCGCCATCTCCTCCAGGCTCAGCACCTCGCGGCGCGGCAGGAAACTCATCGCCTCCGCCATGCAATAGCGGCAGCGCAGGTCGCAGCGATCGGTGACGGACAGGCGCAGATAGCTGATCCGCCGGCCGAAGCCGTCGCGCAGCAATCCGGGCCCTTCGGCCGCCTGGGCAAATGCGCTCGCCATGAGCTCAAGAGCTATGTCAGCGGAGCGCCGGCGGCAAGGCCAGGCGATACCGGAACGGGACGGATTGCTCCAAGCGATCCGTTGGCGGCGGGCGCGGGCGCGATTAGCATATCTGCTCCACATCAAGGCGATTGGCGCCGCGCAGGAGTGACTTCGATCAGCGACCGCCCCGCCGCCGGTTCCTCGCCTCTCTTCCTGCTGTCGTTCCGCGAGCGGGATGCGCTGGCGCGCATGGCCGAGCGGGCGGGCTGGTCGGCGATCGCGGCGCGTCGCGTGGATCGGCTTGAGCAACGCTTCCTCGCCAGCGGCGCGGCGGTGGCGGTGATCGACGCGCGCGAGATGCTGGCGGAAGGGCTGGCGGCGGCGCGGCTGATCGCGGATGCGGCCGAGGCGAACGGCGCGGCGCTGCTGATGCTGATCGGGCGGCGTGAGTCCTCCGGCATCGCCGCCGCCTTCGAGGCGGGGGCGACCCATTATCTGCTCACCCCTTTCGGCGAACGCGAGTTCGCGCAGGCGTTGCGTTTCGCCCAGCGCCATGCCGATCGCCTGGCGGGCGGCCATCGCGCGGCGGGAACCCGCGCCGCCATCATCCGCAGCGAGACGATGCTGTGGCGCTGGACGCCGGGCAAGCCGCATCAGATAGCGCTCAGCGGCGCGCTCGCCGCCACGCTGGGTTTCGCGGAGGAGCCGATGACGATCGGGCGAGGGCGGGCCGCCGCCTTGCTCGGCCGCGAAGGCGTGCGCGCCGCCGCCCATGCGCTCGCGCGGCTGGAGGAGGGCGCCAGGGAGGAGGAAGCGGGCGGGATCGCCGCCTTCGCCCACGCCGCCGAAGACGGACGGCGCATCGCCCACCACCTCGTCGCCGACAGTGAAAGCGGCGAGCGGATCGTGATCGGCCATGTCGAGACGCTCGACGGCGCGCGCGCCGACGCCGCCCCCCGCGATCCGCTGACCGGGCTGGACGATGCGCATGGCGCGCGGCGCTGGATCGAGGCGCGATTGGCGCAGGCGGATGATGCCGCAAGCCCGATCGTGCTGATCCTTGGCCTCAACCGTTTCGAGATGGTCAACGCCGCCTTCGGCCGAGTGACGGGCGACGCCATTCTGCGCGGCGTGGCGAGGCGGATCGAGCGGCTGGTCGGGCGCGGCACGGCGCGGCGGCGGCTGGTGGCGCGGCTGGCGGGCGCGGAGTTCGTGATCGGGCTTCCTTCCCCCGTCACCCAAGCCGATGCGGAGCTGCTCGCCACCGAGCTGGTCGCGGCGGTGGGGCGGCCTTTCGTCGCCGGCGAGCATGTCGTCTCGCTGACCGCGCGGGCCGGGATCGCCGCCGCCGCCCCGGGCGAGACGGAGGCCGGCCCGATGCTGCGCCGCGCCAGCCTCGCGCTCGCCGACGCGCGGGGCGGTGACGCCAGGGTGCGCATGTTCGAAGAAGGCGAGGAGGCCGATCGCGCCGAAGCCCGCCGTCTCGAGCTCGATCTGCGCCGCGCGCTCGATGAGGACAGGATCGATATCCTCTGGCAGCCGCAGGTGGCGATCGCGGGCGGCGGCATCGTCGGCGTCGAGGCGCTGGCGCGCGGGCGGCACGCCACGCTGGGCGAGATCGGCGCGGAGGCGCTGTTCGCGGCGGCCGAGCGATCGGATTATCTGTGCGAGCTTTCCCGCCATGTGCAGCGCAAGGCGCTGGCCGAAGCGGCTCTCTGGCCCGAAACGCTGGCGGGCCTGCGTGTCGCGATCAACGTCACCGCCGCCGACATCGCCGAGCCGGATTTCGCGGAGACCTTGCTCGGCATGGCCGACGAGGCGGGGCTGGCGCGCGAACGGCTGACCGTGGAGGTGACGGAAAGCGGCCTGATCGAGGATTTGGGCGCGGCCGCCGGTCTGCTCGCCGAGCTGCGACGCGGCGGCGTGCGCGTCGCCATCGACGATTTCGGCACGGGCTATTCGAGCCTGGCTTATCTGAAGGCGCTGCCGCTCGATTATCTCAAGATCGATCGCAGCCTGGCGCAGGACATCGCCGGATCGGCGCGGGATCGCATCGTGGTGCGCTCGGTGATCGACATGGCGCGCTCGCTCGGCCTGGCGGTGGTGGCGGAAGGCGTCGAGACGGAGGAGCAGCTTACGCTCCTGGCGCGCGAGGGCTGCAACTATTATCAGGGGTTCCTCTGCTCCCCTCCGGTCGACACGTCCGCGCTGGAGGCGTTGGTGGAACGGTGATCGGCCTGCCGGAGCCTGCCCTTCTTTCGGCCAGATGCTGCGCCATAACCGCCATTATCGGGGTCGAGACGGAACTTTCGCGCCTCCGCGCCGGTATTCGGGATGTACGCGTGCGGCGATACAGGTTCGTAAGCTTTCAAGGGGAGCGGCGTGGTCCATCTGACCCTGGCAATCGCCGATTTCATGATGATCCTGATCACCGCCGCGCTGTGGGCGGCAGCCTCGGCGGGCGGCGCGGTGCTGGCGGGCCTGGCGACGCTGGGCGGCTGCTTCTGGTGCGTGCGCCGCTGGCGGAAGCGCCGCCCCTAGAGCATCGAGCCCCAAATCCGAACCATTTCCGTTCGCCCTGAGGAGGGCTGAGCTTGTCGAAGCCCCGTCTCGAAGGGCCTCGCAGCAGGCCCTTCGAGACGCCATTTCGACAAGCTCAATGGCTCCTCAGGGCGAACGGATCAGATTTGACGCACGCCGCTCTAAATATCCTGCGTCAATCGCCCGTACAGTTCCGGCCGGCGATCGCGGAAGAAGCCGAAGGCGGCGCGGTGGCGCTTCACCCGGTCGATGTCGATGGTGGCGACCAGCACGCCGGTTTCCTTCGCGCCGAACTCGGCCAGCATGTCGCCGCGCTCGTCGCAGATGAAGCTGTGGCCGTAGAAACGCTGCCCGCATTCGTCGCCGATCCGGTTGGAAGCCACGACGGGCACGACGTTGGAGACGGCGTGCCCCACCATCGCGCGCCGCCACAGCCGCGAGGTGTCGAGATCGGGATCGTGCGGCTCGGAGCCGATCGCGGTCGGGTAGAACAGGATATCGGCGCCCATCAGCGTCATCGCGCGCGCGGTCTCCGGGTACCACTGGTCCCAGCACACCCCGACGCCGAGCTTTGCGTGATGGGGTCCGTCCCAGACCTTGAACCCCGTGTTGCCCGGGCGGAAGTAGAACTTCTCCTCGTAGCCCGGCCCGTCGGGGATGTGGCTCTTGCGATAGACTCCGGCGACCTTTCCGTCGGGGCCGATCATCGCGAGGCTATTGTAATGGTGCGGACCGTCCGCTTCGAAGAAGCTGGTCGGGATCCAGATGTTGAGCTCGTTCGCCAGCTCCTGCATCGCCAGGACCGACGGATGCTCGGTCGCCGGCCGCGCATTGGCGAACAGGCTCTCGTCCTCGGTCCGGCAGAAATAAGGACCTTC
>DASSTK010000211.1:0-10933 GCA_035707945.1 Sphingomonas sp. | reverse complement strand
AGGATCGGAGCGACAACAGCGAGCTTCGTGCTTCGTTCATCCGAACAGCAACGCGAACTGGCTGCGATTTCGGTGTTGCCCGAAGGCGCATCCGTTCTCTCGCTGGTCTCACGGCCCTGCCCCGATAGCTGGTCTGATCTGAGGCGCGATCACCTGCCGGGGATGGCGATTGTGCGCCGCGACGCTTTCACGAACGGCCAGTGGGACATAGCGGGCCAGCAGCTTATCCGAATCCGCTACACGGCCTCGGCCCCTTATTCCGCCGATCCGTCGCAGTTGGTGTATCCGACGCGCTGCCCCGATGAAGGATCCAATTTCCAGCAAGCCATAGCCGATTTCCCGCGTTCGGCTTTTGATTATGTCTGGACGATCGGCTTCCGGCCGGGCGCCGCGCACGCACCGGATCTGCACCTGATCTGGAGCAATGGGGAGTCCGCTCTGTATAAGGTTTCCCAGGGTGGGAGCCGCTCCATCAGTGATACAAGTCCGATTACAGCCGCGCGCGCGGAAGTCGGCCGGAGCTTTGCGGCAGAACAGACCGGCTTCTAACCATCATCAGGATGCCTGCTTGCTGATCGCCCCCGCCGTGGATTATCGCCAAGGTTCATGATCGATCCGGTTCCGTCGTCGCGCCCGATCTGCTGGTGGGAGACGCGCAGCTTCGCTGTGGCGATGATGCTGCTCGCGATCGTGCCGCTGCTGTGGCCGCCGATCCCGCCGATCACCGATCTGATGGGCCATATGGGGCGCTATCGCGTCCAGCTCGACATCGGCCATTCCCCCTGGCTCCGGCAATATTACAGCTTCAACTGGTCGGTGATCGGCAATCTCGGCTGCGATCTGCTGGTGCAGGCGCTGGGGCCGGTCCTGGGGCTGGAGCTTGCCGTCAAGCTGATCGTCATGGCGATCCCGGCGATCACCGTCGGCGGCTTCCTGCTGGTCGCGCGCGAGGTGCACGGGCGGGTGCCGGCGACGGCGCTGTTCGCGCTGCCGCTCGCTTATTCCTATCCGTTCCAGTTCGGCTTCATCAATTTCGCGCTGGCGATGGGGTTGATGCTGATCCTGTTCGCGCTGTGGCTCAGGATGGCGCGCACCGGGCATCTGAGGAGCAGGCCCTACGTCTTCTTCATCCTCGCCTTCCTGCTGTGGCTGGCGCACAGCTTCGCCTGGGGCGTGCTCGGCATCCTCTGCTTCATGGCGGAGGGGGTCCGGTTCCGGAAGGAAGGCAAGGGCTGGTGGGAATGTTTCTGGCGGGCGGTGCTGAACTGCCTGCCGCTCGCGCCGCCTGCGCTGCTGCTGCTGCCCTGGCGGCACGGCGAATCCCCGCACGGCACCTATGATTGGTTCCGTTTGGATTTCAAATGGCGCTGGCTCTATTCGGTGCTGCGCGAGCGGGTGGAGATATGGGATATCGCCGGGGCGGCGCTGCTCTATCTCGTCGCCCTCTCGGGCTTCGCGGGGAAGCCGTGGCGGCGTTACGAAGCGATGCTCGGCATCGCCGCCGTCCTGCTGTTCATCACCTTCCTCTGTTTGCCGCGCGTGCTGCTGGGATCGGCCTATGCCGACATGCGGCTGGTTCCCTACATGCTGGCCGTCGCGATCCTGGCGCTGCGGCCGCTCGCGAACCGGCGCATCGCGCGGGCCGTCGCCGTCCTCGCGCTCCTCTTCTTCGTCGGGCGCATCACCGTCACCACGCTGGCCTTCCTGAAGTTCGAGCGCAACTACGACGCGCAGCTCGAGGCGCTCGATCATATCCCGATGGGCGCGCGGGTGCTGGTGCTGGTGCGCGAGCCCTGCCGCAGCGCCTGGTACACCAGCCGCATGGAGCATCTCGGCTCGATGGCGATCGTCAGGCGGCAGGCGTTCGTCAACGATCAGTGGGAAGCGCCCGGCGCGCAGCTTCTGCGCGTGATCTACAGGCCGCCCGGCCGCTGGTTCTCGCACGATCCCTCGCAGCTCGTGCGCAGCCCCGATTGCCGCGCCCGCAACGAGCCGATCCTGGAGCTCGCGCTCGAATATTTCCCGCGCGACGCCTTCGATTATGTCTGGATGATCGACATGCCGCGCGATCGCTGGCCGCATGAGCCCGATCTGGATCCGATCTGGCACCGGCCGCTTTACGGCATCCTGTATCGGGTGGTGCACTCTACGCCCCTGCCCGAGCCGGTCGGCTCGGTGACGGGGCGGGCCAAGGCGGCGGATCAGCCGACCACGGGCTGACGCGGCGCGCCGATCGTCTCGCGCACGATGTAGATCGGCCGGTGCTTGGTCTCGACCAGGATGCGCCCGACATATTCGCCGAGCACGCCCAGCGACAGGAGCTGGACGCCGCCCAGGAACAGGATCGCCACCATCAGCGAAGGGTAGCCCGGCACGTCGCCGCCGTGGATCAGCGTGCGGATCACCAGATAGGCGGCGTAGACCAGCGCGCCCAGGGCGACCAGCGCGCCCAGATAGCTCCAGACGCGGAGCGGCAGGGTGGAGCCCGAGGTGATGCCGTCCAGCGCCAGCGTCCACAGCTTCCAGTAATTGAACTTGGTCCGCCCCACCGCGCGCGGGGCGCGATCATATTCCACCGCGGTCTGGCGGAAGCCCGCCCAGGCGAACAGCCCCTTCATGAAGCGGTTGCGCTCCGGCATCATGCGGATGACGTCCACCACCTTGCGATCGAGCAGGCGGAAATCGCCGGCATGTTCGGGGATCTTGTCCCTCGAGAGATAGTTGTGCGCGCGGTAGTAGAGATCGGCGGTCAGCCGCTTGGGCAGGCTGTCCGTCTCGCGGTTGCGGCGCACGCCGTACACCACGTCGAAGCCGTCCCGCCAGCAGCGGATCATGGTGCCGATCAACTCGGGCGGATCCTGGAGGTCGACGTCGAGCGGGATCACCGCCTGCCCCGCAGCATGATCGAGCCCGGCCGAGAGCGCCGCCTCCTTGCCGAAATTGCGTGAAAGCGAGATGCAGCGCACGCGGGGGTCGGCGCGATGCGCGGCGGCGATGGCGGCGAGCGTCGCGTCCCGGCTGCCGTCGTCGACGAACAAAATCTCCCAGCCGCCCGGCTCGTCCAGCGCATCGAGCACCTCGCCCACGCGGCGGATGAAGGGCGCGATCGCCTCCTCCTCGTCCTTGACGGGGGCGAGAATGGTGATCAGGGGCGCGTCGCTCATGGTCATGGCACCTTACGCCTGTTCGGTCAGTCGAACACCCACATCCGGTTCAGCCAGAACAGCATCCCCGGCGTCACGAAGAACATCGGCAGCGAGGGCGTCCAGTCCGGCCAGTGCAGCGCGGCGGTGAACAGCCACACCCAGAAGCTGTTGAGCGCATAGCCGATCAGGTTCGCCGCCACGAAGCGCCCGCCGGTGCGCGCCACGCTGTCGCGCCGGCCGTGGCCCTGGAAGGTGAAGCGGCTGTGGATGGTGTAGCCGATCAGCATCGCGGCGGCGGTGGCGATGGTGTTGGCGATGAGCGGGGCGACGTGCGCCGGCCCGGAAAGCGCATTGTAGATGGCGATCTGGAACAGCGTGACGCCGACGCCGACCACGCCGTAGCGCGCGATCTGCGCGATCAGCGCGCGATGCTCCGCCTTCAATCCGCCCCATAGCCCCAGAAAGCTCGCGCGCACGCCAAAACCCTTGTTCCCCGCCGCGAAGCCAGTAGAGCGGCGGAAGCCGAATCTCAAATGCTATCCGTCGAGCCCATCGCGCGCGAAGAGGCGCCCAGCACCGACGCCGCCGCGCGGTTCGAGCGGCTGCTCGCGCTGCGCTGGAAGCTCGTCACCCTGATCTTCTGGATCGGCGCGGCGGCGGTGCTGCTGTGGATGAAGCGCGCCGGCATTCACTGGTTCGCGCTGCCGGATACGGACGACAATATCCGCTTCAATCAGGTGCGGGACTGGCTGCACGGCCAGGGCTGGTACGATCTGCGCCAGTATCGGCTGAACCCGCCGATCGGCTTCAACATTCACTGGTCGCGGCTGGTCGATCTGCCGATCGCGGCGATGATCGTGACGCTGAAGCCGATCTTCGGCGCGCAGATCGCCGATCGGGTGGCGGTGGCGGTCGCGCCGCTGCTCGCGCTGCTGCCCGCCATGCTGGCGCTGTCCGCCGTGGTGCGGCGGCTGGTGGATGAGCAGGCCTATCCCCTGGCGCTCGCCATCCTGATGTGCGCGGGCGGCGCGGTGGCGATGTGGACGCCGCTGCGCATCGACCATCACGGCTGGCAGCTCGCCTTCCTGATGATCACCGTCTCCGGCCTGATAGACCGCGATCCGGTGCGATCCGGCATGACGATCGCCGTCTCCACCGCGCTTTCCACCGCGATCGGGCTGGAGATGCTGCCCTACACCCTGTTCGCAGGCGCGGCGCTCGGCCTGCACTGGGCGTGGGACCGGCGCGAGGCGAAGCGGCTCGGCGCCTATGGCGTCACGATGGCGGCGGCGATCACGCTCTGCTTCCTCGTCTTCACCTCCTATGACAATATGGCGATGCGCTGCGACGCGCTGACCCCGATCTGGTATATCGAGATCGCATTGGGCGCGGTGCTGCTGGCGCTGCTGTCGCGAGTGAAGGCGGAGAGCCGCTGGGCCCGGCTCGCGCTGGTGCTGGCGGCGGGCGGCATCGTCGTCGCGGTGATGGCGATCGCTTTCCCGCAATGCCTCGATCAGCGGCTCGAAGGCATCTCGCCCGAGGTCGAGCGGCTGTGGCTCAGCCATGTCCGCGAGGCGCGGCCGATCTACAAGCAATCGGTCGACGTGATCCTCGGCATGACGGCGCTGCCGGTCATCGGCGCGATCGGCAGCCTGATCGCGCTGTGGAAATATCGCGGCGCGCGGCAAGGGGCGGATTGGCTGCCGGTCACGCTGTTCGTGCTGTTCGCAGGGCTCCTGATGCTGTGGCAGACGCGCACCGGCCCTTCCGCGCAGATGCTGGCCGTGCCGGGCGCGACCTGGCTCGCCTGGGCGGCGATCCTGTGGCTCGGCCGCAGCCGCTTCCTGCTGGTGCGCGTGGTGGGGCCGGTGGCGGCGTTCCTGATCCTGTCCGGCATATTCGCGCCCTATCTGCATGACGGATGGAACGCGCTGGCGGTCCATCCCGCGAAGAACAGGCCGGCGACGAAGACCGGCAGGCATCCCGTCAACCTCACCAGCAAGGCCAATGCCGAGTGCCCGACCATCCCGGCGCTCGCCCCTATCGGCAAGCTGCCGGCCGCCACCCTGTTCAGCTTCATCGATCTCGGCCCGCGCATCATCACGCTCACCCACCACAGTGCGGTCGCCGGCCCCTATCACCGCAACGGGGACGCCATTCTCGACGTGGAGCACGCCTTCCGCGGCAGCCCGGAGCAGGCGCACGCGATCATCGACCGGCACCACGCCTCCTATGTGCTGATCTGCCCGCATATGTCGGAGGCGACGATCTATCGGGCGGAAGCGCCGGGCGGCTTCTATTCCAAGCTGGCGAGCGGCTGGACCCCGGCCTGGCTCCACCGCATGCCGCTGCCCAAGGATTCGCCCTATGTGCTGTATCGGGTGGCGGATTGACCTGACCGGCGAGCGCCCGCCCCTGGCTGAACGCTCCCCAGCCTCGACAGCCCGCCTTCAGCGCGCGATGCCCGCCGCCGCCAGCACCGCCAGCGTCACCAGGTCCGATGCGGTCGATGTCATCGAGGCGATCTGGACGGGGCGGGTCATGTTGACCAGCATCGGCCCGATCACCGAATCGCCGCCCAGCTCCTTCAGGAGCTTGGCGGAAAGGTTGGCCGAATGGAGGCCCGGCATGATCAGAACATTGGCGGGGCCGGACAGGCGGCTGAAAGGATAGAGCCGGGCGAGGCCGGGGTTGAGCGCCACGTCCGGCGCCATCTCGCCTTCATATTCGAACTCCACGCCGCGCCCGTCGAGCACCGCCACCGCCTCGCGCAATTTCTCCAGCCAGTCCCCGGTCGGATTGCCGAAGGTGGAATAGGAGAGGAAGGCGACGCGCGGCTCATGCCCCATGCGCCGCGCCACCGCCGCAGTCTGCTCGGCGATGTCGGCGAGCTGCTCGGCGGACGGGCGCTCGTGGACGGCGGTGTCGGCGATGAACACGCTGTGGTTGCGGCCGACCAACAGGTGGATGCCGAACGGCGTGTGGCCCGGCGCGGGATCGATCGCGAGCTGCACCTCATTGAGCGTCTGGCGGAAATGGCGGGTCACGCCCGTCACCATCACGTCCGCCTCGCCCATCGCCACCATCAGCGCGCCGAACACGTTGCGATCGCGGTTGACCATCCGCTCCACGTCGCGGCGCATATAGCCCTTGCGCTGGAGCCGCGCGTAAAGCGTCTCCACCATCTGCGGCACCAGCGGCGAATGGCGGCTGTTGTGGAGCTCGAAGGCGGCCGGATCGTCGATGCCGAGCGCGCGCAGCCGATCATGCACATCGTCCCGGCCGACCAGAACCGGAGTGCCGTAGCCGCCGTTCCTGAAGGCGATCGCGGCGCGCAGCACCACCTCCTCCTCGGCTTCCGCGAACAGAACCCGGCGCGGATTGGCCCGCGCCTGCTCATAGGCGGAGGTCAGCACCGAGGTGGTGGGGTTCAGCCGCGCCCGCAGGCTCTGGCGATAGGCCGCCATATCCTCGATCGGCTTGCGCGCCACGCCGGTGTCCATCGCCGCCTGCGCCACGGCGGCGGGCACCTCCTCGATCAGGCGCGGATCGAAGGGGGTGGGGATGATATAGTCCGGCCCGAAATGATGGGTGACGCCATAGGCCGCCGCCACTTCCTCGGGCACCTGCTCGCGCGCCAGCGCGGCCAGGGCCTGGGCGGCGGCGATCTTCATCTCCTCGTTGATGGTGGTCGCCCGCACATCCAGCGCGCCCCGGAAGATGAAGGGGAAGCCCAGCACATTGTTGACCTGGTTGGGATAGTCCGATCGCCCGGTGGCGACGATCGCGTCCGGCACGGCGGCGTGCGCGTCGTCGGGCGTGATCTCGGGATCGGGATTGGCCATCGCGAAGATGATCGGCTTGGGGGCCATCGTCTTCACCATTTCGGGCGTCAGCGCGCCGGCGACGGAGAGGCCGAAGAACACGTCCGCGCCGATCAGCGCCTCCTCCAGCGTGCGCGCCGGCGTGTCGATCGCGTGGGCGGATTTCCACTGGTTCATGCCCGCCTCGCGGCCGCGGTAGATGACGCCCTTGGAATCGCACAGCGTCACATTGTCGGGCCGCGCGCCCATCGCCTTCACCAGCTCGGTGCAGGCGATCGAGGCCGCGCCCGCGCCGTTGACGACGATCTTCAGATCCTCCAGCCGTCGCCCGGTCAGGTGCGCGGCGTTGATGATGCCGGCCGCGGCGATGATTGCGGTGCCGTGCTGATCGTCATGGAAGACGGGGATGGCCATCCGCTCGCGCAGGGTCTGCTCGATGACGAAGCATTCGGGCGCCTTGATATCCTCCAGGTTGATGCCGCCGAAGCTCGGCTCCATCAGCTCCACCGCGGCGATGATGCGGTCGACATCCTCGGTGGCGAGCTCGAGATCGATCGAATCCACATCGGCGAAGCGCTTGAACAGCACCGCCTTGCCTTCCATCACCGGCTTGGACGCCAGCGCGCCCAGATTGCCGAGCCCCAGGATCGCCGTGCCGTTGGAGATCACCGCCACCAGATTGCCCTTGGCGGTATAGTCGTAGGCCGTGCCCGGCTCCTTCGCGATCGCCTTCACCGGCACCGCGACGCCGGGCGAGTAGGCGAGCGCCAGATCGCGCTGCGTCGCCATCGGCTTGGTCGCCACGATCTCGATCTTGCCCGGACGCCCGTGCGAGTGGAACAGCAACGCCTCGCGATCCGAGAATTGCAGCCGCTCCGTCATATGATCCTCCCCGCTTTTGTCGGACTTCCATGCGGCAGGATGCTTCCGCCGACAAGCCAAAGCCGTTAGCAGCAGGGGCGTGAGCGGGGCGGAGAGCCGGGCGACGCCGATGATGGCGCAATATCATGGGCTGAAGGCCCAGGCCCCCGATTGCCTGCTGTTCTACCGCATGGGGGATTTCTTCGAGCTGTTCTTCGAGGATGCGCAGCTCGCCTCCGCCACGCTCGATATCGCATTGACCTCGCGGGGGGACGGCGTGCCGATGTGCGGGGTGCCCTGCCATTCGGCGGATTCCTATCTCGCGCGGCTGATCAAGGCGGGCCACCGCGTCGCCGTCGCCGAGCAGGTCGAGACGCCCGAGCAGGCGAAGAAGCGCGGCGGCTCCAAGGCGCTCGTCGAACGCCGCATCATCCGGCTGGTGACGGCGGGCACCTTGACCGAGGAAAGCCTGCTCGATTCGCGCAGCTCCAACTGGCTGGTGGCGCTGGCGGAAGCGGGCGGGCGGATCGGCATCGCGGCGGCCGACATCTCGACCGGCCGCTTCGAGCTGGCGAGCGCGCCCCCCGCCGCGCTCGACGCCGAGCTCGCCCGCATCGGCCCGTCCGAGCTGGTGGCGGCGGAAGGCTCGGCCCATACGCCGCCGGGCGCGGTGCCGGCCGATCGCGCCGCCTTCCGGAGCGAGGAGGGCGAGCGGCTGCTGAAAGCCCGCTTCGGCGTCGCCACGCTGGACGGCTTCGGCGCCTTCGATCGCGCCGCGCTGGCGGCGGCGGGCGGCCTGCTCGCCTATCTCGATCGCGCGGCGCAGGGCGGCGCGACCTTCCTCCAGCCGCCGACGCCGCGCACGGCCGAGGATCATATGGCGATCGACGCCGCCACGCGCGAAAGCCTGGAGCTGACCCGCACCCAGTCCGGCGAGCGCAAGGGCAGCCTGCTGGACGCGGTGGACCGCACCGTCACCGGCGCGGGCGCGCGGCTGCTCGCCGCCGATCTCTCCGCGCCCTTGAACGACGCGGCGGCGATCGAGGCGCGGCTCAACCTCGTCGGCCGCTTCGCCGGGGACGGCGCGGTGCGCGAGCGGCTGCGCTCCGCACTCCGCGCGCTGCCGGATATCGGCCGCGCGCTCGGCCGCCTCGTCGCCGGGCGCGGCTCGCCGCGCGATCTCGGCCAGCTTCGCGACGGGTTGGCGGGCGCGCGCGATCTGCACGAGCTGCTCGCTCGCCTCGAAGGTCCGCCCGCGCTCCTCGTCCGGCTCCTGCCCGGCCTGCGCGGCCACGGCGCGCTGGTCGACAGGCTCTCCCGCGCGCTCGTCCCCACGCCCCCGATCGACGCATCGGACGGCGGCTTCATCGCCGAAGGCCATGACGCGGCGCTGGATGATCTGCGCGCGCTCGCCGGCAACGCGCGCCGCGCCATCGCCGCGCTGGAGGCGCGATACCGCCTCGAGACCGGCATCCAGACGCTGAAGATCCGCCACAACGGCGTGCTCGGCTATCATATCGAGGTGAGCGCGAAGCAGGCCGATCCGCTGATGGCGGCCGATTCCGGCTTCACCCACCGTCAGACATTAGCGGGCGTCGTCCGCTTCAACGCGCCCGATCTGCACGAGCTGGCGAGCAAGGTGGCGCAGGCGGGCGCCCACGCGCTCGCCGCCGAGCAGGCGCATCTGGAGGAGTTGATCGCCGAAGCGCTGGCCTCGCGCGATGCGATTGCCGCCACCGCCGACGCGCTCGCCCGTCTCGATGTCGCCGCCGCCCTCGCCGAGCGCGCCGTCGAAGGCGGCTGGTGCCGTCCGAAGATCATGCCCCACGCCTGCTTCGAAGTGGAGGGCGGCCGCCATCCCGTCGTGGAGGCGGCCGTCCAGGCTTCGGGCGAGCGCTTCGTCGCCAATGATTGCCGGCTCTCGGAGGACTCGCGCCTGTGGCTCGTCACCGGCCCGAACATGGGCGGCAAGTCCACCTTCCTCCGCCAGAACGCGCTGATCGCGGTGCTGGCGCAGGCGGGGAGCTTCGCGCCCGCCGCCTCCGCCGCGCTCGGCCTCGTCGATCGCCTGTTCAGCCGGGTCGGCGCGTCGGACAATCTCGCGCGCGGCCGCTCGACCTTCATGGTCGAGATGATCGAGACCGCCGCCATTCTCTCCCAGGCGACGGAGCGCAGCTTCGTCATCCTCGACGAGGTGGGGCGCGGCACCTCCACCTATGACGGCCTCGCCATCGCCTGGGCGGTGGTGGAGGCGATCCACGAGACGAACCGCTGCCGCTGCCTGTTCGCGACCCATTATCACGAGCTGACCCGGCTCGCCGGGCGGCTGGACGCGCTCAGCCTCCACCATGTCCGCGCGAAGGAATGGAAGGGCGATCTCGTCCTCCTTCACGAGCTGGAGGCGGGCGCGGCCGACAAGAGCTACGGCCTCGCCGTCGCGCGGCTGGCGGGCCTGCCCAGGCCGGTGCTGGCCCGCGCGAAGGACGTGCTCTCCCGCCTCGAGAAAGGCCGCGACAGGACGGGCGGCCTCGCCGCCGGCCTCGACGACCTCCCCCTCTTCGCCGCCGCCACCGAGCGCGAGGCCGAAACCCCCGATCCCCTGCGCGAGGCGCTGGCGGCGGCGGACGCCGACGCGCTCAGCCCGAGGGAGGCGCTGGACCTGATCTACCGCCTGAAAGCCCTCGCCGCGGAGGGGTGATTTCCGGGGCTTCCGGAGTTGGTCATCCCATCGGCTCTCTCTTGGCTAGAGCGGCGTGCGTTTAATCGGAACCGTTACCGTTCGCCCTGAGGAGCCATTGAGCTTGTCGAAATGGCGTCTCGAAGGGCCTGCTGCGAGGCGCCCTTCGAGACGGGGCCCTTCGACGCCGCCTGCGGCGTCGCTCAGGACAGGCTTCACAGGCTCAGCCCCTCCTCAGGGCGAACGGATCAGATTTGACGCACGATGCTCTAAAAAGGGAGACGGCGCTGCTCGAGGCCTCTTGGGCCCTCTTGATTGGCATCATTGATAATAGCTACAATCCAGCTTATAGCTGTTTTGTCTAGACGCCAGAGATTCGCCATGTCAGAACCCCTTCTCGAAGTCCCGGCGAAGGATGTCGCCAA
>DASSTK010000210.1:0-8992 GCA_035707945.1 Sphingomonas sp. | reverse complement strand
ACCTCGACCAGCGCGCGGAGCAGCGCGAGATCGTAGATCTGCGTCGCGAAATCGCGCGCGCCGATCAGCGCCGCGCCCGATCCGGTGAGCTGCGCGAGATAACCGGGGCCGCCCAGCTCCTTCATCGCCTCGTCCGCCTCGAACAGCGGGCGGAGCGTGACCGGATTGGCGATCATGTTGCGATCGACCAGCCGCAGGATCTGCTCATAGATGCGGCCGTGGACGGGCTCGAAGAAATGCTCGGGCCGCAGCTTGAGCTGCACGTCCTCGGTGAGCCGGTTGTCGATCATCAGCGCGCCGAGCAGCGCGGCTTCCGCCTCGATATTGGCGGGGAGCGCCTGCGGCTCGGGCGCGCTCGCGCCGGGGGGAATGATTCGGACGGGTTCGGCCATGCGCCCCTTGTCCGCCTTCCCGCCCTCTCCCTCAAGCGCTCTGCGCGGTTCATCCACGGAGAAGAAGGCCGGTTGTGGATAAGATGCGTTTCCTCCGTTGATGAACGCCCCCTCGCCAACCCGCCGCCAAGCCACTAAGCGGTTGGGAAATGAGCGACCCGCGCATCATCGACATCACGCTCGACGAGCGCACGATCCTCTGGCGCAACGCCGATATCGAGCAGGAGCGCAAGGTCGCCATGCTCGATCTGCTCAATGACAATCATTTCAAGCCGCTCCGCCCCGCGCCGGACGGCTATGCCGGCCCCTATCGGGTGGCGCTGCGCGTCGAGGACGGGCGGCTGGCGATCGGCATCGCGCGGGAGGACGGTTCGCCGATCGAGACGATCATGCTCGGCATGATGCGCTTCCGCCGCGCGATCCGGGACTATTTCGCGATCTGCGACAGCTATTACCAGGCTGTCCGCCAACAGACGCCGCAACAGATCGAGACGATCGACATGGCGCGGCGGGGCGTCCACAACGAGGCGGCCGATCGGCTGCGCGAGCGGCTGGAGGGCAAGATCGAGCTTGATTTCGATACGGCGCGGCGGCTGTTCACGCTGATCTGCGTGCTGCACATCCGGGGATAAAGGAATGACCGAGGTTTCGGTGAAGGATGCCGACGTCGCGGTGCTGCTCGATGCGGCCAAGGCGGCGGCGGGGCATGCGCATGCGCCCTATTCGCGCTTTGGAGTGGGCGCGGCGCTGCTGCTCGCGGATGGCGCGATCGTCACCGGGTCCAATTTCGAGAATGCGAGCTACGGGCTTTCGCTTTGCGCCGAGACGGTGGCGCTCGCGACCGCCAACAGCGTCGGGCGGCTACGCGACGTGGTGGCGGTGGCGGTGACGGGCGGCGCGATCGGACCGCGCGGGATCGAGGGCGAGGCGGTCGTCCATCCCTGCGGCCGCTGCCGGCAGGTGCTGAACGAGGCGGCGCAGATGGGTGGGCGCGACCTGCCGGTATTCTGCGCCTCCGCCGACGGCGCGACGGTCAGGCGCTACCGCCTCTCCGAGCTTCTTCCCCACGCTTTCGGCCCGGCCGATCTGGGAATCGGCTAAGGCCCGGATGCCGGTGGGCGAGGATGGGTCAATCCGTCCCCGGCAGCAACAGCGCCGCGCGCGCGCCGGGGGCGGGCTGGTCTTCGAAGACCAGATCGCCACCCATCGCGCGGGCCAGTCTGCGGGCGATGTAAAGGCCGAGACCGGAGCCGGGTTCGGCCGCGCCCAGCCGCTCGAACTTGGCGAACACCCGCTCGCGCTCGGCGGGCGGGATGCCGCGCCCTTCGTCGCTCACCACCGCCGCCGCCATCGCCCCGCGCCGCTCGATGATCACCCGTACGGTCGAGCCCTCCGGCGCGAAACGCACGGCGTTGCTCACCAGATTGACCAGGATCTGCAACACCCGGCGGAAATCGCCGGTCGCGGGCATCGTCTCGCCTTCGGGCGGCCGCTCGATGGTGATCCGCCGATCGTCGGCGCGCACCGAAAGCAGCCCCGCGGCCCGGCGCGCCACGTCGGCGAGGTCAAGCGTGTCCGGCTCCACCGTGAAATCGGCCCGTTCCACCGCCTCCAGATCGACCAGATCGTCGATGAGGCCGAGCAGATGCCGCCCGGCGCTGGCGATATCGACGGCATAGCCGCCATAATCGGCGCGGACCGGGCCTTCCTCCTGCTCCCGGATCGTCTCCGCGCTGGCGACGATGCGGTTGAGCGGCGCGCGCAACGCAGCGTCCAGCCGCCGCGTGAAGGCGTCGGATGCGGGCGCGGGCTCCGCGGACGGCACGGCCGCCGGAGCAAGCGGATCGGGCACGGCGAAGCCTCCCCCGCGAAAGCCGGTGAACGTCCCCGTCGGATCGGTAAGAGGGGTTCCGGCGAGCCGGTAGCGCCGCTCGCTCCCCCGCAGGGTGACGTGCTGATCGTCGAAGGGCCTGCGCTCGGCCAAGGCCTCCAGCAGCGGCAGCCCCCCCTCCTCCGCCTCCTCAAGCAGAAACAGGCGGGTGAGCCCTTCGCCCAGCGGCGGCCCCGCCCCGCCCTGCGCCAGTTCGGCCATACCCTCGCTCGATAGCGCAAGCAGCCGCAACGAGGCGTCCGTCTCCCACACCCAGTCCGCCTCGGCGCGGAGGAAATCATGCTCGGCGGCGCCGGCCGCCCGCGCTTCGATCGGCGGCGCGGGCGGACGGCGGGTCCAGCCCGCGATCACCAGCGTCACGTCACCGTTCTCGGGCCGCGCGCGCACCCAGAGATCGAGATCCCGCTCCCCGTCCGCCGCCAGCACCATGCGCGCGATCGGGATGCCGAGACGCTTGGAAAGCCGCGCCAGCGCCGCGAGCTGGGGAATGGCGAGCGGGCCGCCCGGCTCGCCCCCGGCGCGCGCGTGAAGCCCGGCCAGCGCCTCGTCGGCCGCCAGCAGCCGCCCTTCGCCGTCGACGCGGCCGTGGACGGGAAGCTCCTCCGGGCTCAGCATCGCGTTTCCGTGAGCGCGGCGAACGCGTCGCGATAGAACGGCTCCAGCCGGGCGCGGCGCACCTCGGCGCGCGCATCCTCCACCGCCAGCGCTTCGTATCCGCCGACCAGCGCCGCCGCCTTCTCCGCCGGAACCGGCGGAAAGCCGCGATCGAGCGCGTAGCACAGCGCCAGGATCATCGCCGCCGCCATGTTCCGCTCCACCCCGCAGGCGCGCAGCAGCAGCGTCGCGCGCGCGGGATCGGTCAGCATCCCGTTCGCCTCGTCGAAGCCGATGCCCGCGCGCACCGCCAGCATGGCGGCGAGGCTGGCGACGCGGCCGCCGGCCAGCGTTCCGGCCAGCAGTTCATCGTCGATCTGCCCCGCGCCGGCGAGCGCATGGGCGAGCGCCATCGCGGCGGCGGCGATGCCGTCGCTCTCGTCGATCGCCGCCAGCGCGCGCCCCACCCCCGCCGACGCCAGCCGATGCACGGCATCAACCGGCCGATCCTCAGCGTCGAGCAGCGCGAAGGAGAGGCAGGCCGCGACCTGCCAGAACAGCGCGTGGCGATCCTCCGCGTCGCAATCGGCGAGCGGCAGCAGCGGCTCGCCGGTGCGGTCGATCCGCGCCGCCTCGGCCGCGCGCACCGCGAAACTTTCCGCGACGAAGCTGCCGCCGATCGGATCGAGCCGGCGCGCGCCAGGGCCTTCCTCCTCGCCCGCGCCCGCCGCCAGTGCGGCCGCAAGGCGATGTTCCTCCGCGCGCCGCAGCACCGCCGCGCCCAGCCCGGAGCGGGCGAGCAGCCCGGCCGAAGCGAAGCGCCGCGCCGCCGCGCCTTCGGGCAAGGCGGCGAAGGCGGGTTCGGCCGTGCGCAGGGCGGTTTCGGCGGCGGAGACGAGTTGCGCGACGATTGCGGCGGACCGCGCCCGCGCGCCGTCGTCGATGCCGAAGCCGGGCGGACGGGAAAGCTCGACGCCGGCGGCGGCCAGACGCTCGCCGGCCAGCGCCTCGGCCCCGCGCGCGGCGGCGACCAGGGCGGCCGCGGGATCGGCGGGCGTATCGGCGTCAGTTGCGGCGTCGGACATGGCTTTCGCCTTACGCCGCTGTCGTTAACGGCGCGCTAAACCTGGTTGATGCCCATCCTGCGCGCCAGCCGATGCTGGACAAGGCCGAAGGAAAGCGCCGCGTAAAGAGCCAGCGCGATCAGGCCGGGCACGGTGGCCCGCGCGGCGACGAAGGGCAGAAACAGCAGAATGAGCGCGTCCACGTCCGCCGTCCAGATCGAGGGCGCGCCGCCGGTCCGCCGCAACATGGCTTCCTCGCGCGCCAAGGCCGCCATCGTCGCCGCAGTGAACGCCGCCACCGCGAACGGAGCCCAGCCGACGTCCAGACGGTGCCACCCGAACAGCAACAACGCGATTCCCGCGATCACCGCGCGCAGAACGGAAAGCCGGTCGCCCGGCCCGATGCGCATCAGCCGCAGTCCGGCGAGCAGGCGGCCGAGCGCGTCCACCGCGGAGGAGACGATCAGCAGCGCCATCGCCGCCGCCAGCCAGCCCCGCGCGAGCGCCGCGCCGCCCAGCGCCGTCCCCACGATCGCGCCCCAGCGCAGCCAGCGCGAAGGCACCGTGCGCTCGATCAGCGCGCCCGCCACCGCGCGAGCGAAAGGCGTATAGAGGAAGCGCGAAGGCCAGCCGCCTCCCTCCCCCGCCGCCGCCAGACCGGCTTGGGTCGCAGCGTGGGCGCCGCCCCGGCTGCGCACCAGCAGCGCCGTCGGGGCCTCATCGAGATCGGTGCCGTCGGCGATATCGAGCCGCCGGGCGGAAGCGCCCACCGCGCGGCGCAGCAGGGTAGAGTGCAGGTCCCAGTCCCCCAGCATCGCCACCGTCTTGCGCAGCATCTCACCCGAGACGAGCGCGAGCCCCGCCCAGCGCGTCGCCGCATCGATCCGCTCGAACGCGCCCGAAGGAGCGGCGTCGCTCAAGGTCAACAGCGTCGGCGCCGCGCCGTCGGCGAGCCGGGCGATGGTGACGGGATCGGTGAGCGCGCCGTCGGCGAACACCAGCACGCGCTCGTCGGGGTGGAAGCGATCGGCCGCGTCGCCCGCGCTGCGCGCCACCTCGACGGGCACGCCGTCGCGCCGCAGCCGGTCGATCGCGCCGGTGAGGGCGCCGGGCAGCCGTTCGACCAGCACGACGATGTGATCCGCGCCCGCACTCGCCGCCAGCCGCGCCTGGCGCTCGATCAGCGCGCGGCCCGACACCGGCAGCGCCGCCACCAGCCCGCCGCCGTCGTCGGCGTCCCGGATCGCCGCGATCAGCGCGCCGAGCGCCATGCCGTTTCCATCGATGAACCCATGCGATCCGCGATAGCCCCGCCCCGCCCTTCCGCCAAGCGCGCACCGCGCCTTTCGCGGCCCGACGCCCATCCGTGCGCCTCGCGCGGCGGCATGACTATTCTCCGACCATTGGTTGATGATATGGTCCGCCCATGAACAGGGGGGCCTATTGGGCGGGCACGCCGCTTCATTCCGCCGAGGATGAGATCGAATCGCCTGCCGATTCGGTCGCTCCTCCCGCATATCTGACCGACCTGGTGGACGAGGAGCCGACGCCACCCGCCGCCAGCGGCTCCGAAAAGCTCATGCTGGGGCTGCTCGGTGTCGCCGCCTTCGCGTGGATCGCGGTGATGGTCGCGATGGCGATCGCCGCCTTCGACGGCGGCGCGCCGGCCGTTTCCGATGTGGTGCGCGGCGTCAGCATCGCCAGCGGGCCGCTCGCGCTCATCGTCGTGCTGCTGATCCTGTGGCAGCGCAACGGCGCGCGCGAGGCGCAGCGTTACGCCGATGTGGCGCGGCTGGTGCGGATGGAGACGCTGGCGCTGGATGCGGTGCTCGGCCTCGCCTCGCGCCGGCTGGAGGAAGATCGCGCCGCCGTCGCCGAACAGGCCGATCGGCTGCTCGCGCTCGCCGACCAGACCACCAATCAACTCGGCTCCGTCACACAGGGTCTCGCCCGAGAGATCGAGGAACTGGGCCGTCAGAGCAAGGGGCTAGACGAAGCCGCGGGCGCGGCGCGCGTCGACATGGGCGTGGTGCTCGCCGATCTGCCGCGCGTTGAGGAGCAGACCCGCGCGCTGGCCGAAGCGATCCGCACCGCCGGGCTCGGCGCGCACGAGCAGGCCGCCGCGCTCGACGCCACCCTCGCCGCCCTCGCCGGCCGCGCCCGCGAGGCGGAGGAGAGCACGTCGGGCGCCGCCAACCGCCTCTCCGCGCAGGTCTCCCACCTCGCCGGCGCCAGCGAGGTCGCCACCCGCGGCATCGACGAAGCGGGCGCGCGCATGGGCGGCGTCATCGACGGCGTTCTGGAGCGCGCCGCCCAGGCGGTCGAGCGCACGCAGCAGGGCATCGCCGCGCAGGGAGAGGCGATCGACGCCATGATCGAGCGCTCGCGCGGCTGGGCCGAAGCCGCCGCCGCGCAGGTTTCCCGCTCGCTCGAAACGCGGGTGGCGGCGCTTTCGCAGGAGATCGAGGCGCTGGCGGGCAAACTGGGCGAGCAGGACGGAGTCGGCGCTGCGCTGATCGAGCGCATCCAGCGCGGCCTCTCCGCCGTCGATGCGCGTTTCGCCGAACTGGACGAGACGGGCCGCGCCCGCACCGAGCGGCTGGGCGACGCGCTCGGCACGCTGGGCGGCCATATCGAACGCACCATGTCTTCCCTGAACGACGGCGGCACCGCGGCGACCACGCTCATCAACCGCGCCGAGACGCTGCGCGCGGCGATCCACGATTGCCTGAGCGAACTGGGCGAAGCGCTGCCTTCGGCGCTGTCTAACCTGGAGACGCAGGCGGCGCGCAGCCGCGAGACGATCGGCGCGGCCGGCCCCGAGGTCGAGCGCCTGCGCGCGGCGGCTTCGGAAGCCTCGAGCGCGCTGGAAACCGCGCGCGCCGCGCTCGACGAGCGCCGCGCCGCGATCGAGGGCCTGGCCGATCGTATCGATCAGCGCCTCGCCGCCGCGCGCGAGGGCAGCGAATCGCTGGAAACGGCGATCAGCGAGGTGGACGCGCAGGCGGCCAAGCTCGCCGACAGCACCTCGCCCAAGCTGGTCGACGCATTGATCCGCGTGCGCGAGACGGCGACGCAGGCCGCCGAGCGCGCCCGCGAGGCGCTCGACACGATCATCCCGAAAAGCGCCGAGGCGCTGGGCGCGGCCGGGCGCAAGGCGCTGGAGGCGGCGATCGGAACCGAGGTGGAGGGCCAGATCGCCCGCGTCTCCGCCACCTCCGAAACGGCGGTGGCGGCGGTCGAGGCGGCGAACGCCCGGCTCCAGGCGCAGCTCGCCGCGATCGCGGAAACCAGCGCGGCGGTGGAAGGCAAGATCGCGGAAGGCAAGGCCGAGGTGGAGGCGTCCGACCGCGAGAATTTCTCGCGCCGCGTCTCGCTGCTGATCGATTCGCTCAACTCCACCGCGATCGACGTCACCAAGCTCTTGACCAACGAGGCGAGCGACAGCGCCTGGGCCTCCTATCTGCGCGGCGACCGCGGCGTCTTCACCCGCCGCGCCGTGCGGCTGATCGAGAATGGCGAGGCGCGCGAGATCACCCGTCATTATGAGGAAGAACCCGATTTCCGCGAGCAGGTGAACCGCTACATCCACGATTTCGAAGCGCTGCTCCGCCCGATCCTCTCGACCCGCGACGGCTCGACCCTCGCGGTGATCCTGCTCTCCTCGGATATGGGCAAACTCTATGTGGCGCTGGCGCAGGCAATCGAGCGGCTGCGCTCGTAACAGCTTATCCCCTCAGCCTCTCCTGCCGCTTCCCAAGCGGCGGGACGTCCCTCAATACATCAGCGCGGCGGCCGAGTTCGATACGGAGACGTCGATCCAGCCCTGGCGGTAGATGACATAGAAGATCGCCAGCAGCACGGCGGCGACAAGGCTGGTGCGCAGAACCATCACCCACGGCCGAAAGCCATGCGGCGCGCTGTCGGCGTGGCCCATTACCGGCTTCTCGCCCGCCTCCTCTGCGGTGCGTACGCCGAAGGGCAGCACCACGAACAGCGAGAGGAACCAGAACAGGAAATAGATCGCGAGAAGCGAATACCAGCGCATGTCGTCCTCAAATCCTGGATTCCGTGCTCCTGCGAAGGCAGGAGCCCAGTCCCAACGCCGGAAATAGGCTCTGCTTTCGCAGGAGCACAGGGTTTTATCCAAGAGGGCGGGGCTTCTGGATCAGATGAAGCTCACACCCGCAGCAGCAGCACATCCACCACCGGCTTCTTGCCCGTCCAGGCGGTGGCGCGGCGGCGGACGGCGAGGCGGAGCGTCTCGCGCAGCCTGGCCTCGTCCTTCGGCGCGCCTTCGAGCGCATCGAGCACCGCCTCGGCGGCATCCTCGATGAAATCGCCGCGATCCTCCTCCACCGGCACGCCCTGCACGCCGATCTGCGGACGCCCCTTGGCGCGCCCTGCCTTGTCGACCGCGACCGCCACCGAGATGAGGCCGTTGGCGGCGAGCTTGCGGCGGTCGTTCAGCGTCGCGCCGTCGGCGGGAAGGATGACGTCCCCGTCCAGCACCAGACGGCCGGCGCGCTCATGGCCGATGATCGCCGGTCCCTCCGGCGCGAGCCGCACCACATCGCCGTTCTTCTGGACGAGCTGACGCGGCACGCCGAGCGAGGCGGCGAAGCGGGCATGTTCGGCCATATGGCGCTGCTCGCCATGCACCGGCACCACGATCTCGGGCCTGAGCCAGCCGTAGAGCCGCTCGATCTCGGGCCGCCCGGGATGGCCGGAAACATGGATATGCGCCTGCCGCTCCGTCACCATGCGGATGCCGCGCGCGGCGAGCGCGTTCTGGACGATGCCGATCGCCTCCTCATTGCCCGGTATCTGCTTGGAGGAGAACAGCACCGTATCCCCTTCGGAAAGCTTCAGCTTGTGGCTGTCATGCGCGATCCGGCTGAGCGCCGCGCGCGACTCGCCCTGGCCGCCGGTGGCGATGATCATCAGCTCTTTGCGCGGCGCCCGCATCGCCGCATCGAAATCCACGGTCGGCGGGAAATCGGGGAGATAACCCGCGTCCCGGGCGATCTTGATGATGCGATCGAGCGAGC
>DASSTK010000209.1:0-4477 GCA_035707945.1 Sphingomonas sp. | reverse complement strand
TGGCGCTCGATACCGAGCCGGATCGCGACATCTTCAGCCTCTCCGCCCTGCTCGCCTCGCCCGCGAACGGCGTGGTGCCCGGCCTGTTCGGCGCGCATGCGCCGGTGGCGATGCTGGTGGACGGCCGCGGCAGATGGAGTGGCTGGCGCGGCCGTGCGACGCTCGATATCGGCAAGGAGCGCATCGCCGGCCTGGCGCTCACCGAATCGCATGGTCGCTACGCGCTCTCCGGCCGACTCGCCCCCGCCTCGATCACCCACGGCAAGCTCCACCGCCTGACCGCCCCATTGGTCGAGGTGACGGGGGCGGCGCGCTATGCGGATCGCAAGGTGGACGGCCAGCTCCGCCTGCGCTCCTCCGCGATGGCGTTCACCGCCAGGGGCGTGGTCGATCTCGCCGACGACAGCTTCCACGGCTTCGGGCTGGACTGGACCTTGCTCAAGGCCCCCGCGCTGTTCCCGAACATGACGGGCGCGCTCCACGTCCACGCCGTGCTGGACGGGCCGTTCCGCACCGCCGCCTTCCGCTATGTCGCCGATAGTCCGCGCTTCGCCTTCGATCAGACCGGCTTCGAGCAGGTGCGCGCCGAAGGGCGCGGGCATCTCCGTAACGGCGGCCCGCTCATCCTCCCGATCCGCATGACCGCACGCCGCGTGACCGGGGTGGGGGATGTCGCCGGCGGCATCCTCGCCAATCTCTCGGTCACGGGCGAGCTCAAGGTCACGCGCAAGCTGCTGACCGGCGAGGGGCTGACGCTGCGGTCGGACAAGCTCAACGGCAAGCTCGCCTTGTTCGTTGATCTGGTCACCGGCCGCTACGCCGTCGATCTCTCGGGGGGCATGCGCCGCTATCGGATCCCCGGCCTCGGCATCGTCGACGTGCTGAGCGAGCTGAAGGTGCTGCCCGGCCCCGGCGATCACGGCACCATCGTCCAGGGCTACGGCAAGGCCTGGGTGCGTCGCTTCGACAACGCCTTCCTGCGCTCGCTCGCGGGCGGCCTGCCGGTGCTCGATACCGAGCTGGTCCGCACGCCGGACGGGCTGCTCCATTTCTCGCATCTGAAGATCACTGCGCCGTCGATCACCATCACCGGCTCGGGAATGCGGCGGCACGACGGCAGCATCCAGTTCTCAGGCCAGGGCGCGCAGGCCGTCTATGGCGCGTTCAAGCTCGCGCTCGACGGGATGATCGATCACCCGAAGATCAACCTGCTGCTGGCGAGCCCCGTCAAGGCGCTGGGGCTCCAGGCGGTGAAGCTCGATCTCGATCCCATTCCCGGCGGCTTCACGATGCAGGCGGCGGGCGGATCGACGCTCGGGCCGTTCACGGGCACGGGCGCGATCCTCACGCCGCCGGGCGGCCTCACCACCGTTCGCATCGACGCGCTGAACGTCACGGGGACGACCGCCAGGGGCGCGCTCGTCTCGCATCCGGGCGGCTTTCAGGGCAGCCTGGCGGTCGCGGGCGGCGGGCTCTCCGGTAAGCTCGATTTCGCGCCGGCAGGCGACAATCAGCGCATCCTTGTCCACCTCGCCGCCGATCGCGCGAAGCTGGCGGGGGAGGCGGATCTCGCCGTCCGGCGCGGCAGGCTGGACGCCGATCTGCTGCTCGATCCCGCCGGAACCCGGATCGCGGGGACGACCAGCGCGCAAGGCTTGAAGCGGGGCTCGATCTTCCTCGCCCGGCTCAGCGCGTCGGCCCGGCTGGTCGGCGGCGACGGCACGGTGAACGCCTCGGTCGCGGGCTCGCGCGGCCGCGCCTTCGCCTTCAAGACCGTGACCATGCTCGCCCCCAATGCGGTGACGGTGCGCGGCGACGGGCAGATCGACGGCAAGCCGGTGACGCTGGCGACCCCGGCCACGCTCCGGCGCGAGGGCGACGGCTGGCGGCTCCAGCCGACCCGCTTCGGCTTTTCCGGCGGCAGCGCCACCGTCGCCGGCCTGTTCGGGGGAAGCTCCACCGCCTTCGAGGCCTCGCTCGACGGCATGCCGCTTTCCGTGCTCGATCTGCTGAAGCCCGGCCTCGGCCTCGGTGGGGAGGCGACCGGGCGGCTGCGCTACGCCGCCCCCGCCGGCGCGGAGCCCAGCGGCCGCGCCGATCTGCGCGTGCGCGGCCTTTCCCGATCCGGGCTGGTGCTTTCCTCCACGCCGGTCGATGTCGGCCTCGCCGCGGCGCTCAGCGGCGGGCAGGCGGCGGTGCGCGCCATCGCGGCGAGCGGCGGCAAGGTCATCGGCCGCGCCCAGGCGCAGTTGAAGCCGCTGCCCGCCGCCGGATCGCTGATCGACCGGCTCACCGCCGCGCCGCTGTTCGCCCAGCTTCGCTACAGCGGGCCGAGCGATACGCTGTGGCGGCTGACCGGCATCGAGACGATCGACCTCTCCGGCCCCGTCGCGATCGGCGCGGATGTGCGCGGCACGCTCCAAAATCCGCGCATCGAAGGCTCGCTCGCCACCTCGGCGGCGCGGCTGGAGAGCACCACCACCGGCACGATCATTGATCACATCCACGCGCGCGGCCGCTTCAACGGATCGCGGCTGCTGATCGATCAGTTCAGCGGCGCGACGCGGGAGAACGGCACGGTCAGCGGCCGCGCCGCCTTCGATTTCGCCGCGAAGCACGGCCTCGGCATGGATATCGCGCTGAACGCCAGCCACGCCGTGCTGCTCAACCGCGACGATATCGGCGCCACCGTCACCGGCCCGCTCACCATCAGGTCGGACGGGCGCGGCGGCACGATCGGCGGCGACGTCCATCTCGACAAGGCGCGTTACCAGTTCGGCCGCGCCGCTGCCGCGACCATCCCGCGCCTCGCCGTCACCGAGCTCAACCGCCCCGCCGACATGGAGGAGGTGGCGCCGCCCGCGCCCTGGACGCTCGATCTCAAGACGGACGCGCCCAACCAGCTCTTCGTGCGCGGGCTGGGGCTGGACAGCGAATGGCGCGCGAAGCTCGCCATCAAGGGCAGCGTCGACAATCCGGCGATCACCGGGCGCGCCGATCTCATTCGCGGCAATTACGAGTTCGCGGGCCGCCGCTTCGATATCGATCGCGGCGTCATCCGCTTTTCCGGCCAACAGCCGGTCGATCCCGCGCTGGACATCACGGCGGGCGCGAACATCCAGGGGCTTTCCGCCACCATCCGCGTCACCGGCACCGGCCAGCATCCGGAGATCAGCTTCACCAGCACGCCCGCGCTGCCGGAGGACGAGCTGCTCTCCCGCCTGCTGTTCGGCACCTCGATCCAGAATCTCTCCGCGCCCGAGGCGCTCCAGCTCGCCGCCGCCGTCGCCAGCTTGCGCGAAGGCGGCAAGGGCGGGCTCGATCCGATCAACGCGGTGCGCAAGGCGGTCGGCCTCGATCGGTTGCGGATCGAGCCGGCCGACGTCACCACCGGCCAGAAGACCTCGATCGCGGCGGGCAAATATATCGGCCGGCGCACCTATGTGGAGCTGGTGACGGACGGCCAGGGCTATTCGGCGACGCGCATCGAGTTCCAGGTGACGCGCTGGCTCTCGCTTCTCTCCACCATCTCCACCATCGGCCGCGAAAGCGCCAAGGTGCGGATCTCGAAGGATTATTGAGGGCGGCCGAACCCCTGTCGAGACATGGCGGCCCAGGCGTCTCGACTGCGCATCCCGATTACGCCCGATGCTGTTCGACGCGAACGAGGGAGGAAAGACTCCCGCTGCCATCCGCCCCGGATTTGCTCTAGCATCCGCCTCATGGAGTCCGCGCCCGACACGCTCACCATCGATATCGAAGGCTGGGAAGGCCCGCTCGATCTGCTGCTGGCCCTCGCGCGCTCGCAGAAGGTGGACCTGCGCGAATTGTCGATCCTCGCGCTGGTCGAGCAGTATCTCGCCTTTCTGGAGGGCGCGTGCGCGCTCAAGCTGGAGATCGCGGCCGATTATCTGGTGATGGCGGCCTGGCTCGCCTATCTCAAATCCGCGCTGCTGCTGCCGCGCGATCCCGAGGTGGAGCCCAGCCCCGAGGAGCTGGCGCTGCGCCTTCAGCTCCGCCTTCAGCGGCTGGACGCGATGCGCGAGGCGGGCGCGCGGCTGATGGGGCGGGACCGGATCGGGAGGGACGTTTTCCTGGCGGGCGCGCCGCCCGGCCTCAAGGTGGTGCGCAAGGCCGCGTGGCAGGCGGGGCTTTACGACCTGATCGCCGCCTACGGCGCGGTCAGCGCGCGCAACCGGCCGGTCATGCATGTCGTGCGCGCGCGGGCGGTGATGACCTTGGACGAGGCGATGCACCGCGTCTCCTCGATGCTCGGCATGGCGCTCGACTGGACCGCGCTCGAACGCTTCCTGCCCGGCGGCGCGGACGCGGCGCTGACCCGCTCGGCCCGCGCCTCCAGCTTCCTCGCGCTGCTGGAGCTGGCGCGATTGGGCAAGCTGGAGCTGAAGCAGGAGGGCGTGTTCGAAACCATCTGGGTGCGCGCCGCATGAGCCTGCCCGATGCGAACGAACGCGCG
>DASSTK010000208.1:0-2596 GCA_035707945.1 Sphingomonas sp. | reverse complement strand
TGCCTTCCGGGCTCTGGCTGTGGGTCTGCCCGCCGAAGATGCCGCCGCCGAAGGGCGAGCGCACCGTGATCGGGCAGGTGAACTCGCCCGCCGAACGATAGCGCAGCCGCGCGGCTTCCGAGATGAGTTGATCGAGCCCCGGATAGATATAGTCCGCGAACTGGATTTCCGGGACCGGCCGCAAACCGTATGCCGCCATGCCGACCGAGACGCCGATGATGCCGCCCTCGTTGATCGGCGTGTCGAACACGCGCGTCTTGCCGTATTTCTTCTGCAGCCCCGCCGTCGCGCGGAACACGCCGCCGAAATAGCCGACATCCTCGCCCATCACCACGACATTGGAATCGCGCTCCATCGCGACGTCCATCGCCGAGTTGATCGCCTGGATCATGTTCATCGTCGTCACTTTCCCTCTCCCCTGCTTGCAGGGGAGAGGGATGCGCAGACTTGGCGGCTCCGCCGCCTAGTCGGAGCTGGGTGAGGGGTATGCGATCGCGCAGCGATCGCGCGAGCCCATGGCTCGCTCGCCCCCTCTCCAACCTTCGCTAGCCGGCAAGCCGGCAAGCTGCGGTATCCTCTCCCCTGTCCAGGGGAGAGGGAGGCAGGATTCAGTTCCGCGCCCATGGCCGACCGCTCGCCTCCTCTTCCGCCGTCATTTGCTTCTGCTGCTCCTTCAGATGCGGAGGCATCGTTTCGAACACATCCTCGAACATCGTCTCGAAGCTCTGGTTGAAGGCTGTGCCGGAAAGCGTGCCCAGCTTCTCCGCCTCGCGCCCTGCCGTGCGGACCTGCTCGGTCACTTCGGCCTGAAGCGCGTCCTGGCTCGCCTCGTCCCATTCGCGACAAGCGATCAGATGCTCCTTGAGCCGCTGGATCGGATCGCCGAGCGGGAACTTCTTCGCCTCCTCGGCCGAACGATAGGCGGAAGGATCGTCGGAAGTGGAGTGCGCCTCGACGCGATAGGTGAAATGCTCGATCAGCGTGGGGCCGTGATTGCTCCGCGCGCGCTCGGCAGCCCATTCGGTCGCGGCATAGACGGCGAGCGCGTCGTTGCCGTCCACCCGCAGGGAGGCGATGCCGTAGCCCAGCCCCCGCGCCGCGAAGGTGGTCGCCTCGCCGCCCGCGAAGCCCGCGAAGGAGGAGATCGCCCACTGGTTGTTGACGATGTTGAGGATGGCGGGCGCGCGATAGACGCTGGCGAACAGGCAGGCCGAATGGAAATCGCCCTCGGCGGTCGACCCCTCGCCCAGCCAGCTCGCGGCGATGCGGGTGTCGCCCTTGGCGGCCGACGCCATCGCCCAGCCCACCGCCTGCGGGAACTGCGTGGCGAGATTGCCCGAGATGGTGAAGAAACCGGCTTCCTTCGCCGAATACATGATCGGCAACTGGCGGCCCTTCAGCCTGTCCCCGGCGTTGGAATAGACTTGGCACATCATGTCGACGAGCGGCCAGTCCCGCGCGATCAGCAGGCCCTGCTGGCGGTAGGAGGGAAAGCACATGTCGTCGCGGTGCAGCGCCTCGGCCGCCGCGATCGCCACCGCCTCCTCGCCGGTGCACTTCATGTAGAAGCTGGTCTTGCCCTGGCGCTGGGCGCGGAACATGCGATCGTCATAGGCGCGCGTCAGCATCATCGCGCGCAGCATCCGCTTGATCCGTTCGGGCGAGAGCTTCGGATCCCAGGGGCCGGCCGCCTTCCCGTCCGCATCGAGCACGCGGATCAGCGTATAGGGCAGATCGCGCATCGCCGCCGGATCGGCGCCCACCGCCGGGCGCGCGACGCTGCCGGCCGCCGGCAACTCCATGTCATCGAACGAGACAGCATCGCCGGGCCGGTATTTGGGCTCGGGCACATGCAGCTCCAGCGGCCGCAGGTTGCGGCCCGCCTCGTCAGCCATCCTCATCCTCCTCCGCCGCCGATCACACCCGTATCGAACGCCTCGACGGCCCTCCCGCTCCCCTAGCGCGAACAGGAGATAAGGAAAAGAGGCTGTCCTATTTTTTATTGCGGAAACGTGAACAGAGATTGCGCGGGGCGCGATAAGCGTTCGGCGCTTTCTTCCCGCGAGTGACAGCGCTAGACGCGCCTGCGAGCGGCAGGGAGAACGGATCATGGCGGACGTCGATACGCTGATGCGGAAGGCTCCCGTCATCCCGGTGCTGGTGATCGAGCGAATCGAGGATGCCGTTCCCGTGGCCGAGGCGCTGGTCGCGGGCGGGCTGCCGCTGCTGGAGGTGACGCTGCGCACCCCCGTCGCGCTGGATGCGATCCGCGCAATGTCGGAGGTGCCCGGCGCGATCGTCGGCGCGGGCACGGTGCTCAACGAGCGGCAGCTAAACCATGCGCAAGAGGCCGGCGCCCGCTTCATCGTCTCCCCGGGCCTCACCGCCCCCCTCGCCCGCGTAGCGGAAGGCGCGGACATCGACTTCCTGCCTGGCGTCGCCAATGCCGGAGACATTATGGCCGGGCTCGATCTCGGCCTCACCCGTTTCAAGTTCTTCCCGGCCGAGACTGTGGGGGGCCTCAAGGCGCTCAGGGCCTATGCCAGCGTGTTCCGCGACGTGCGTTTCTGCCCGACCGGGGGCATCACCCAGGAAA
>DASSTK010000207.1:0-9767 GCA_035707945.1 Sphingomonas sp. | reverse complement strand
GCCGCTGTTCGGGTGGATGTACTGGTTCGTCATTCCCATCGCGCTGCTCGGCCTCGCCTTCGGGGTGCTGTCGAGCCATCGCGGCGGGCGCAACCTCAACCTGCTGGTGATCGTGGTCGGCGTCGTCCGGCTGGCGATCGGCCACGGGATCTTCTGAGCCGATGGGCGCGGCGGCCGAGGGCGTGAAGCTGCACGATAGCTGGCGCGATCCGCTGGGCGCCGAGTTCGCCAGCCCCTATATGGCCGCGCTCAAGCAGTTCCTGCTGGCCGAGAAGGCGGCGGGCAAGCGCATCTTCCCCAGGGGCGGCGAGTGGTTCCGCGCGCTCGATCTCACTCCGCTCGGAAAGGTGCGCGTGGTGATCCTGGGGCAGGACCCCTATCATGGCGAAGGGCAGGCGCATGGCCTGTGCTTCTCCGTCCGCCCCGGCGTCCGCCCGCCCCCCAGCCTCGTCAACATCTACAAGGAGCTCAGGAGCGATCTCGGCATCGAGCCCGCCCGCCACGGCTTCCTCGAACATTGGGCCGGGCAGGGGGTGCTGCTGCTGAACTCGGTGCTGACGGTCGAGATGGGCCGCGCCGCCTCTCACCGCGAGCGCGGCTGGGAGCGCTTCACCGACGCGGTGATCCGGCTGGTGGCGGCCAGGCCCGATCCGGTGGTGTTCATGCTGTGGGGCAGCTACGCGCAGAAGAAGGCCGCGTTCGTCGATTCGGTGGAGCGCGGCGGGCGGCATCTGGTGCTGAAAGCCGCCCATCCTTCGCCGCTCTCCGCCCATAACGGCTTCTTCGGCTGCCGCCACTTCTCGAAGGCCAACGCCTTCCTGGAGAGCCGGGGCCTGCCGCCGATCGAGTGGGCGCTGCCCGAGCCCGTCGCCTGATCGAAACCCGGCCGGGGAGCGCCGCGTTGATCCCCTATGCCATCGAGCGTGATCCGCAGCTTCGCCTATGATCCGGCGGCGCACCGGCTGGACATCCGCTTCCTGACCGGCCGCACCTACAGCTATGAGGGCGTGCCCGAGGATATCGCCGAAGCCATGCGCGACGCCTCCTCGAAGGGTCGCTTCTTCAACGCCTTCATCCGCGATCGCTTCCCCTTCGTGCGGCGGCGGTGAGACGCCGACGAGCGATGCCGATCACACCATCGCGGCGAGGAGATCCTTGATCGGCACGAAGCCGAAGCCGACGGAGCTGTCCGCCACGCCATAGGGCATGAACAGCAGATCGCCGTGCTTGATCGCGCCGCAGGTATAGACGACGTTGGGCACATAGCCCTCGCGATCCTCCGCGGCGGCGGTGAGGAGGGGCTCGGCGACGCGGGCGAGCAGCTTGTCCGGGCGCTCCTTGTCCAGCAGCACCGCGCCGATCGAATATTTGCGCATCGCGCCGACGCCGTGGGTGAGCAGCAGCCAGCCCTCGTCCAGCTCGATCGGCGAACCGCAATTGCCGATCTGCACCATCTCCCAGGGATATTTGGGCGCCATCAGCAGCTCGCCCTCGCCCCAGTGGGTGAGCTTGTCGGAACGGACCAGGAAGAGATTCTCGCCGTCCTGCCGGCTGACCATCACATAACGGCCGTCCACCTTGCGCGGGAACAGCGCCATGCCCTTGTTGCGCGCGGCGGGGCCGCTCATCGGGCAGAGCTCGAAGGCCCGGAAATCCCGCGTGCGCAACAGCTCGGACCGGATCGCCTCGCCGTTGAAGGCGGTGTAGGTGCCCAGCCACTCGCGCGAGCCGTCCTCGTGCATGAACTCGACCATGCGCATGTCCTCCAGCCCTTTGGACTGGGCGTCCGTCATCGGGAAGATGACGGTGCCGGACAGCGTCGAATCCTTGTGCCGATGCACCTCGATCGCGCCGTTGGCCTGCTCGGTGGCGCTGTCGGCGGCGGTGGCGAAGGGCGGCTCGGGTGCGAGCTCGAAGCGTGTGCCGGGCGAAAGGATGCCCTCGCGGAAGGCGATCGAGCTGATATGCCCTTCGCCCACCGTGCGCATCGACATCACGATCCGCGAGGAGCCGGGCGAGAGCCCGCTCTGATCGGGATGGCGCACCACGCTGGGGTTCATGATCGCGGCGGCCGCATAGCTGTATTCGTGGCAGAAGAAAGCGCCGATGAGCTGCTGCTTCACTTCCGGGATAACGTCGTCGTCGAGGCTCAGCGCTTCGCTGACCTGATGGTAGCGGGTCTTGAAGACGCCCCGCGTCTGCCAGTGCCGCGCCTCGAAATCCTTGAGCACATTGTCGAGCTCGTGCTGCGCCACCGCATCGTCCATCGCCAGCACGCCGTCTACGATCCGGCGCGGGCGGTTGGAATGCCCCTTGGCCTTGCTGTCGATCGGAATCTGGAACGGCCGCACCACGACTCGCGAGGCGTCCGCCTGGAGCCGGAGCGGCCAGTGCATCATCAGATCAAGCAAATCGGCACCCCCCGGCCGACTCCCGCCCTCCTGTCAGAGGGCGATCGCGTCGGCCGTTACTGTGTTCGGTTCAACCGGGGCAGCCTTTTCAGCCATTTCACGCATCGCGCAACAGGCAAATTGGAAAGCGAGCACCGATTCCGCGCCCTGGTTCAGATTGACGCGGTCGCTCATCAGCCCGTCGAAGCAGCCGCCGTCGGCCGCCGAGCCGAGCGGCAGGCCCAGATCGTTGGCCCCCAGATACCAGGCATAGGCGCGGCGCGCTGAGGCTTCCCACGCCGGATCGCCGGTCAGGTCGGCGGCCAGCAGGGCGGCGTCGATCATCGCCCAGGCTTCGAGCGGCTGCTGATCGAAGGGCAGCGGCGGCGCATAGGCGAGGCCGAAGCTGTCGGTGCCGACGGCGCGGAACTGGCCCTGCGCGTTGCTCTGGATGCGATCGAGCCAGGCGAGCGTCTCCAGCCCGTCCTCGCGCATGGCCCGGTCGTCGAGTCGGCGGCCGACCCGGATCAGCGCCTCGGGCAATCGCGCATTGTCGTAGGCGAGCACGCTTTCGAACCAGGGCCAGTCGGGCCGCCGCGCCGCGCCGAGGCGGGCGTGCAGGCGTCGGCCCAGCTCGCGCAGCACGGAAAGGGCGAGGGGGTGGCCGGGATGGGCGTCCAGCATCGCGTCGGCGGCGAGAATGGAAAATCCCCAGGCGCGCGGGCTGTGCAGAGAACGCGCGTGCGGCGCGACCTGATCGAACAGATGCGCCGCCCAGCGCCGCATCGCGTGCGCCCGCGCGCTCGCCGCGGTGAGGCCGAGCGACCAGAGCGAGCGGCCGAAGCTGTCCTCCGATCCCTCGCGCTCCAGCCAGGCGCGATCATAGCCCATGAAGTTGCGGAAACGGCCGAACTCGCCGTTCCAGGCGTGCTGGACGAAAGCGGCGTAGCGGGTGGCGAGCTGGTCGGCGCGCGCCGCATCCGCGCCCCCGATCCGGTGCATCAGCATCAGCGCCCGGCAATTGTCGTCCACGCAATAGCCGTGGTTGCGATCGGGCACCGAATAGATGCCGTGCTGGATGATGCCGCAATCGTCGGTCAGCCGCTCGACCGCATCGAGCCGGGGCGGCGTGATCTCGGGCGGGCGGGCGAGGCGGACGAAGCGGGCCGGCTGTGCGCGGATCGCCTCGTCGAAGATCGCGACATAGGCGCGCGCGATCTCCGGCCAGATCATCGCCCGGCCCGCGCGCCACGCCTTGCGCCGCATCGCGTCCAGCGCCTGCGGCTGCTCGAGCAAGGTGGTGATCGCGCCCGCGAACTCGCCGCTCTCGCCGAAGGGAACGAGCACGCCGGTGCCGCCGGCCAGCAACTCGGCGGCGTGCCAGTAAGGGGTCGAGACCACCGGCTTGCCCAGCGCCACCGCATAGGAGAGCGTGCCCGAGGTGATCTGCGCCTCGTTGAGATAGGGGGTGACGTAGATGTCGGCCGCCGCCAGCCAGTCGAGCAGCAGCGATTGCTCGACGAAGCCGTTCTCGAAGCGGACATGATCGGCGACGCCGAGCGCGGCGGCGAGCGCCTTCAGCCCGTCGCGATAGGCCTCGCCTTCCTGCGCCACGAGGTGCGGATGGGTCGCGCCGAGCACGACGTAGAGGACATCGGGATGGCGGGCGACGATCGCGGGCAGGGCGCGGATCATCGTCTCTATGCCCTTGTTGGGCGAAAGCAGGCCGAAGGTGAGCAGCACGCGATGCCCCTGAAGCCCGAAGCGGGCCTTCTCCTCCTCGCCGTCGCGCAAGGGGCGATCGGGCGCGCCGTGGGGGACGACGGCGATCCGGTCCTCGGGCACGTCATGAACGGCGCGCAGGATCTCGCGGCCCTTCTCCGCCATCACCACCAGCTTGGAGGCGCGCCGCACCAGCGCCTCGATCACCGCGCGCTGCTCGGGCGTGGGGTTTTCGAGCACGGTATGGAGCGTCGCCACCACCGGCGCGTCGGCCCGATCGAGCAGCCGCAGCAGATGCGCGCCGGCGGCGCCGCCGAAGATGCCGTATTCATGCTGCACGCAAACCACGTCGGCGCGGCTCTGGTTGATGCGGTGCGCCGCGGCGGCATAATCGGCGAGCTCGTCCTGCCCGATCGCGCACACCACGCCCGCGGGATAATCGTAGGTCGAGCCGCGATCGTTCATCGCATAAATGTCGATATCGAGGTCCGGGAAAGCGGCGAGCAGCCCGTCGCGCAGATGCTGGGTGAATGTTGCGATGCCGCATAAACGGGGCGGACTGTTCCCGATCAGGGCGATCTTGCGAACCCTGGAGCCAAGCCATTCCGCCATACGCAGCACCCCGAGCAATCTTCGCGACTTAGCCGCTCCGATTGCATGCAGGAGCACCGGCCAATGCGTGTTTCCGAAGGCTTAATGCGCGACTCGGGCAAAGGTTGCGCGGGCCGTTGTGCATCGCCGAAGCAGTGCGCCGAACCGAAGCCTGTCGGCGATTTTTCGCATTGACCCCGCTTGCGAGAGCGTTATGCCGGTCCGCCGCGGACGGCTCGGGCCGGTCCCGCGCAAAGACAGTCAGGGAGCTGCCCGAATGAAGAAGCTTGCTTTCGTTCTCGCCGCCGCCGGCCTCATGAGCGTGGCCGCGTGCCACAAGACGCCGCAGGCCGAGAATGTCGAGAATGCCGGCGCGAACGCCGCCGCCATGCTGGACAACCAGGGCGACATGCTGTCGGCCACTGCCGACAACATGCAGAACGCCTCCGCCGCCTCGGCGCTCGACAACGCCGCGTCGAACGCGCACAACGCCGCCGATGCCGTGAAGGGCATGGCCGGCAACAAGGCCGACGCGATCGAAAACGCGTCCGGCAAGTAATTCCGGCGAGCCGCCAGGGCTTCCGACGGGCGCCTTTCCTTTACGGGAACGGCGCCCGTTCTCTTTTCGGGCATGAAAGATTGCCTCCGCCCGCCCGCCCACGCTAAGGCGCGGCCCCGTCGGGGAGTAGCGCAGCCCGGTAGCGCATCTGCTTTGGGAGCAGAGGGTCGCAGGTTCGAATCCTGTCTCCCCGACCATTTCGACGCCGCGATGCGCCGGCGCGATCGGGGTATGGCTTCGCCGTGCGGGGCTGATTCAGCCGCGCTCTTCCTCCAGAAACCGCGCCACGGCCGCCAGATCGACATCCCTGGCCATGAAAGTCTCGCCGATGCCGCGCGCCAGCAGGAAGGGGAGGCGGCCGGCTTCCATCTTCTTGTCGTGCGCCATGTGCGCGACCAGCGCCTCGCCCGGCGCATCGGCTCCGGCGGCGGCGAGGGTGACGGGGTGGCCCACGGCTTCAAGGTGGCGGGAAACCTGCGTCGCATCCTCTTGCGAACACAATCCCTGCCGCGCGGAGAAGCGGAAGGCCAGCGCCATGCCGCAGGCCACCGCCTCGCCGTGGAGCAGGCGATCGGAAAAGCCGGTCTCCGCCTCCAGCGCGTGCCCGAAGGTGTGGCCGAGATTGAGCAGCGCGCGCTTGCCCGTGGTCTCGCGCTCGTCCTCCGCCACGATCCGCGCCTTGGCGGCGACACTGATCGCGATGGCGTGAACCTGCGTGTCCCTGTTCCCGGCCAGCAGCGCGTAACCGTTCGCCTCGCACCAGGCGAAGAAGGCGGGGTCGTCGATCAGACCGTATTTCACCACCTCGGCATAGCCCGCGCGCAATTCACGGGGCGGCAGGGTGGCGAGCGTGTCGGGGTCGATCAGCACATGGGCGGGCTGGTGGAAGGCGCCGATCAGATTCTTGCCGGCGCGGGTGTTGATCGCGGTTTTGCCGCCCACCGACGAATCGACCTGGGCGAGCAAGGTCGTAGGAATCTGCACGAAGCCGCAGCCGCGCTTCAGGATCGCGCAGGCGAAGCCGACGAGATCGCCGATCACGCCGCCGCCCAAGGCGATGACATGATCGCCACGCTCGATGCCGAGTTCCAGCAGCCTGTCGGTCAGCGTCTCCAACTGGCACCAGCTTTTGGTCGACTCGCCCGGAGGGAGGATGATCGGATCGGCTCCGATCCCCGCCCTGTCCAGCGCGTCGAGCAGGACGGGAAGCTGCGCGGCGGCGACATTCCGGTCCGTCACGATCGCGAAGCGTCCGCGCCGGGCATAGGGCGCGAGCCGCTCGCCCGCCTCCGTCAGCCCACCCGGCGCGATCGCCACCTCATAGCTCCGCGCGCCGAGCGAGACGGGGATAGAGCAGGCGGTCATGGTCTATCCACCTCGTCACCCCGGCCTCTCCCGTCACCCCAGCGCAAGCTGGGGTCTCGTGAGGAGAGGGGCTGGCGCAAAATCAAGGGGATGCCAGCTTTCGCTGGCATGACGGACAAGGGAAAGGGTGTAAGGAAAATCCTCATCTCGCCAGCGCCTCGATGATCGCCTGCACCGTCGAGTCGTGCGGCAGCGGTTCGGAGCGGACGTGGATCGGGGCGAGCGCATAGACGGGGTTGCGCTCGGCGGCGAGGCGGCGGAGCACCTCGGCCGGATCGCGGCCGGTCAGCAGCGGGCGATTGTCCCGCCGGCCGACCCGCTCCACCAGCACGTCGATATCCGCATCCAGCCACACGGCGATGGCGGTATCGAGAATCAGCTTGCGGGTCTGCTCGTTCATGAACGCGCCGCCGCCGGTCGCCACCACCTTGGGCTTGCCGGCGACCAGCCGGGCGATCACGCGCCGCTCGCCGTCGCGGAAATGCGCTTCGCCGAAGCGTTCGAAAATCTCGGCGATGCTGAGCCCGGCCGCCGCCTCGATCTCGTTGTCGGCGTCGACGAAGGGCAGACGGAGGCGCGAAGCGAGCCGCTTTCCCACCGTCGATTTGCCGACGCCCATCAGCCCCACCAGCACGATCGGCCGGGCCGGCGGACGGGGCCGGGCGACCATTCGAGGGGCGGGCGGGCTTTGCGGCATGGCGCCGGGGCTATACACAGGGCGCGGGGATGGGCAAAAGCCCGTTCGCCACGCAATATTTTCCTTAAGCCCGGGAAGCAGCATGTCGCGCGCCAGCATCGTCCTCATCGTCATCGTTCTGATCATCATCGCCCTGCTGGTCTGGCTGTCGCAGCGCGACACGGCGGTGACGCCGCATCATATCGAGCAGGTGGTGACGCTGAACGGCTCCGCGGATGGCTCCGCGCAATAAGCGGCTGATCGCGGGATTGCTGGCGGGCGCGGGCGCGCTCGGCCTGGCCCTGCCCGCGCTCGGCCAGAAATCCCCGCAGTCGATCCTGCCGCCGGGCTTCAGCGCGCCGCCGCAGCCCGCGCCCCAGCCGAACGCGCCTCCGCCGCCTTCCTCGGGCGAATCGGTCGGTGGCGACGTGGTGGAGACGCCCGCCCCCGCGGCCGTGTCCCCCGCCGATCAGGCCGCGGCGCAGGCGGCGGCCGCCGCCGCGCAGATGCAGGCGGACAACGCCGCCGAGGCCGCGCAGGCGCAGATCGAGAAGCAGGACATCCCGCCCGTCGCCCAGCGGCCGACCGACCATATCGGCTTCCTGAGCCCCGCCCTCACCGGCATTCCGGCGGACGGCTTCGGGCGGACCAGCGGGGCCTATCTCGGCACCTTGCTCGCCCGCCTGGACGCGCCGGTCGCCTCGCGCTGGGTGTCGATCCTGCTCCGGCGCGTGCTCACCACCGATATCGATACGCCGCGCGGCATCGATCCGGCCGATTGGGCCGCCGAGCGCGTGCTGCTCCTCACCCGCATGGGCGAGGCGGATGCGGCGCGGCTGCTCGCCGAGCGGGTCGATCCGGACAAGGCGACGCCGCGCTTCTATCAGGCGGTGCTCCAGGCGGCGCTGGCCTCGGCCGATCCGGCCGCGCTCTGCCCGGTGGCGGATCAGGCCGATCGCGTCAGCAAGGCCCCGGCCTGGCCGCTGGCGCGCGCGATGTGCGCCGGGCTTTCGGGCGAGGCGGGTACGGCGAGCGCGCTGGTCGATCGCGCCCGATCGCTCCCCAACGCCGCCAAGGGCATCGATCTGCTGCTCGCCCAGCGGGTGATCGGCGCGGGGACGGATAGCCGCCGCGCCACCAACATCGAATGGGCGGGCGTGACCGAGCTCACCCCCTGGCGCTTCGGGCTGGCGAGCGCGGTGGGGCTGACCATCCCCGATTCGCTGTTCGACAACGGCGATCTCGCGATGACGGCGTGGCGCGCCCGCGCGCCGATGCTGCCGCTGGCGAGCCGCCTTCAGGCCGAGCGTATCGCCGCCACCCTGGGGGTGATGTCGTCCGCCGATCTGGTCGATTTCTATTCGGCGATGGCGGATTCGGGCGATCCCTTCGCGATGGACCAGACGCCGCAGGGCCGTCTGCGCGCCGCCTACGCCGCGCGCGACGCGGCGGATCGGCTGGCGGCGATGCGCGCGCTGTGGGCGGACCCGCCGACCGAGCGCGATCAATACGCCTCGCGCATCCTCACCGCTCGGGCGGCGGCGCGGGTCGATCCCGCCGACGCCGACAAGTCGGACGTGGTGATGCTGATCCAGTCGATGCTCTCGGCCGGGCTCGACACGCAGGCCCAGCGCTGGGCGGCGGTGGTGCGCGGCATGAGCGGCGTCAATGGGGACGAGGCCTGGGCGTTGATGGCGGTCGGCGCGCCGAACGAGGTGATGAAGGTCGATCCCGATCGGGTCGCGCGCTTCGGCGACGGCGGGCGCGGATCGGCGCTGCTCCGGCGGCAGTTCCTGCTGGCGGGGCTCGCCGGGCTGAACCGCATCAGGCCCCGCGACGCGGAGGATCTCGCCCGCAAGCTCGGCGTGCCGCTCAATGCGCAGAATGTCTGGACCCGCGCGATCGACGCGGCGGCGGCCCGGCGAGAGCCGGCGACGGTGGCGCTGCTCGCGGCGGTGGGGATGCAGACCAGCGACTGGACGCAGGTATCCCCCTCCTTCCTCTATCACATCGTCGCGGCGCTGAAGAATGTCGGCTTCGAACCCGAAGCCCGCATGGTCGCCGCCGAGGCGCTGATGCGGACGTGAGGCGATGCGCTCTCAATCCTCCCCGGCACGGGGAGGGGGACCGCTCGCGAAGCGAGTGGTGGAGGGGGCTCGAAGCTGGGCGACACGCTTGTGGCGGAGCCCCCTCCACCATGCCTTTGGCATGGTCCCCCTCCCCGTTCCGGGGGGGATCTGCGTGAGCGAAGACGCCGCTCTCATCAACCGCTTCCTCGAAGCGATGGCGGCGGAAGCCGGGGCGGCGCGGAACACGCTGCTCGCTTACCGGACGGACCTGGAAGGAGCGTCCGCTCTGCTCGAAGGCGGTCTGGCGAGGGCGGACCGGACGGCGTTGGCCAAACTGGGCGAGGCCTGGGCCCCGCTCGCCCGCTCGACCGTCGCGCGCAAGGGCGCGGCGCTCC
>DASSTK010000206.1:0-3996 GCA_035707945.1 Sphingomonas sp. | reverse complement strand
TGTGCGTGTAGATGTTCGCCGGAATCGGCTCGATGCACGCGCTGGTGCCGCCGCAGATGATGCTGATCGACGCGGTGGGCGCGATCGCCATCTTGCAGGAGAAACGCTCCATCACCCCCTGATCGGCGGCGTCGGGACAGGGGCCGCGCTCATGGGCGAGCAGCATCGATGCTTCGTCCGCCTTCGCCCGGATATGGCGGAACATCTTCATGTTCCAGCTCTTCGCCATCGCGCTTTCGAACGGCAGGCCGCGCGCCTGGAGGAAGCTGTGGAAGCCCATCACGCCCAGCCCCACCGAACGCTCGCGCCCCGCCGAATAGCGGGCGCGGGCCATTTCGTCGGGCGCGCGCTCGATATAGTCGGTCAGCACATTGTCGAGGAAGCGCATCACGTCCTCGATGAAGCGCGCGTCGCCGTTCCACTCGTCCCACGTCTCGAGATTGAGCGAGGAGAGGCAGCAGACGGCGGTGCGGTCCTGGCCGTGCTGGTCCATGCCGGTCGGCAGCGTGATCTCCGAGCAGAGATTGGAGGTGGAGACCTTCAGCCCCACGTCGCGCTGGAACTTGGGCATGGCGCGGTTCACCGTGTCGGCGAACACGATATAGGGCTCGCCGGTCGCGAGCCGCACCTCGACCAGCTTCTGGAACAACGCGCGCGCGTTGACGCTGGCGCGCACCGATCCGTCCTTGGGGCTGGTGAGCTCCCACTCCCGGTCGTCGCGCACCGCCTCCATGAAGGCGTCGGTGACGAGCACGCCGTGGTGGAGGTTGAGCGCCTTGCGGTTGAAGTCGCCGCTCGTCTTGCGGATTTCCAGGAACTCCTCGATCTCGGGATGCGAGATGTCGAGATAGCAGGCGGCCGATCCGCGCCGCAGCGAGCCCTGGCTGATCGCGAGGGTGAGGCTGTCCATCACCCGCACGAAGGGGATGATGCCGCTGGTCTTGCCGTTCAGGCCCACCGGCTCCCCGATGCCGCGGACATTGCCCCAATAGGTGCCGATGCCGCCGCCGCGCGAGGCCAGCCAGACATTCTCGTTCCAGGTGGCGACGATGCCCTCCAGGCTGTCCGGCACGCTGTTCAGATAGCAGGAGATGGGCAGCCCGCGCCCGGTGCCGCCGTTGGAGAGCACCGGGGTGGCCGGCATGAACCACAGCTTCGAGATATAGTCGTAGAGCCGTTGGGCGTGCTCGGCGTCGTCGGCATAGGCGGAGGCCACGCGCACGAACAGATCCTGGAAGCTCTCGCCGGGCAGCAGATAGCGATCCTTCAGCGTCTCCTTGCCGAAGTCGGTCAGGAGCGCGTCGCGGCTGTGATCGACCTCGACCGGATAGGGCAGCGGCCGCGCGCCCTGGCTGCTCGCCGGGGCTTCCGCCGCCTCGGCGCGCGGGGCTTCGAGAGTGGTGGCGTCCGTCATGCTCGCCTCGCTGCTCGTCGAAAAATCCATGGTCACGCTCCCCGTTCGCATTACGTTCGACTCGGGACGTGCGCTCCCGAGCCTAGCATCCGGGGGCGCGAAGGCGAGCGCGACTTCTCGTTCATCCCCGCTATCCACAGGGACGCCCGTTCCGCATATTGGGATCAATACGCGGTTTCGCAACTCGATCTGGTGTCGGCCCCCTTGGCCCAACACAAGGGATAGTGCCTAACGCGGGACTCACGCACAAGGGGCATTATTTGCCCGAGCGCCGATTTCATCGCTTGACGGGGATTCGCGGCGCAGTTTTCCCGCGCGTCGCTGCGCTGCGAAAAGCCCTTTCGCGGGGCGGCCGGAGAGGATTAAGGGGTTCGGCGAGACGCATGAGCGAGGGGCTATTCCGATGACCGTCACGATCCGCGAAGCCGATCTGATCGAGAGCGTGGCCGACGCGCTCCAATATATCAGCTACTATCACCCGATGGATTATATCCGCGCGCTGGGCCGCGCCTATGAGGCGGAGAAGTCCCCGGCCGCGAAGGATGCGATCGCGCAGATCCTCACCAACAGCCGCATGTGCGCGGAAGGGCATCGGCCGATCTGCCAGGATACCGGCATCGTCACCATCTTCGTGAAATGGGGGCAGGGCTGCGCGCTGGACTCGGCCCGCTCGCTTCAGGAGGTGATCGACGAAGGCGTGCGCCGCGCCTACCTCCACCCCGAAAACCGCCTGCGCGCCTCGATCGTCGCGGACCCGGCGTTTGCGCGCAAGAACACGAAGGACAACACGCCTTCGGTGATGCATGTCGAGATGGCGCCGGGCCATACGGTCGAGGTGACGGTCGCGGCCAAGGGCGGCGGCAGCGAGAACAAGACCAAGTTCGCCATGCTCAACCCCTCGGACTCGATCGTCGACTGGGTGCTGGAGCAGTTGCCCAAGATGGGCGCGGGCTGGTGCCCGCCCGGCATGCTTGGGCTGGGCATCGGCGGCACCGCCGAGCAGGCGATGAAGCTCGCCAAGGAATCGCTGATGGGCGATATCGACATGGCCGAACTGAAGGCGCGGGGGCCGCGGGACGATATCGAGCGGCTCCGGATCGAACTCCACGACAAAGTGAACGCGCTGGGCATCGGCGCGCAGGGGCTGGGCGGCCTTTCCACCGTGCTCGACGTCAAGATCATGACCTGGCCGACCCACGCGGCCTCCAAGCCGATCGCGATGATCCCCAATTGCGCGGCGACGCGCCACGCGCATTTCACGCTGGACGGCTCCGGCCCCGCCTATCTCGAGACGCCGAAGCTGGAGGATTGGCCCCGGGTCCAGTGGGCGCCGAGCAAGGAGGCGATCCGCGTCGATCTCGATACGCTCACGCCCGAGGTGGTGGCGGGCTGGAAGCCGGGCGACCGGCTGCTGCTGAACGGCAGGATGCTGACCGGCCGCGACGCCGCCCACAAGCGCATTGCCGATATGCTGGCGAAAGGCGAGGAATTGCCAGTCAGCTTCAAGGGCCGGGTCATCTATTATGTCGGCCCGGTCGATCCGGTGCGCGACGAGGTGGTCGGCCCCGCCGGCCCCACCACCTCCACGCGGATGGACAAGTTCACCGGGATGATGCTCGATCAGGGCCTGCTCGCGATGGTCGGCAAGGCCGAGCGCGGGCCGGTGGCGATCGAGGCGATCCGCGAGGCGGGTTCCGCCTATCTGATGGCGGTCGGCGGCGCGGCCTATCTGGTCAGCCGCGCGATCAAGGCCAGCCGCGTGGTCGCTTTCGAGGATTTGGGCATGGAGGCGATCTACGAGTTCGAGGTGAAGGACATGCCCGTCACGGTCGCGGTGGACGCCAGCGGTGAGAGCGTCCACCAGACCGGCCCGCTGGTCTGGCGCGAGAAGATCGCGAGGGAAAAGCTGCTGGAGACGGCCTGAGCTTTCCGCTCATGCAGCCCTCCGGCTGACAGGAGCGCGCCGCCGGTCACGCCGGCGGCCTCTTTTCTCCTCACAGCCTGACGAGCGGACAGGGGAGGCCGGCGACGCCCGGATCGAAGGCGAAGACATTGCCCGCCAGCGGCTGCGCGGCGAGCGCGGCGTCGTCGAGGTCCTTGCGTGCGGTGGTGGCGTAGGCGGTGCGCAGATCGTCGCCCCCGAAGGCGATCTTGGTGACGTTGGAGACGGGCAGCTTCACCTCGGCCGCCAGCCGCCCGTCCGGCGCGTAGCGGCGCACGCCCCAGCCGCCGTAGAGGCCGACCCAGACGAAGCCCTCGGCGTCGGTGATCGCCCCGTCGGGATGGCCCGCGCCCTCCTCGATCTCGGCCAGCACGCGCCGCGCGCCGAGCGTGCCGTCGTCGTTGATGGCGGCCGCCCAGATTTTCCGCCCGATCGTATCGACCGGATAGAGGATGCGCCCGTCGGGCGAGACGGCGGGGCCGTTGGTGATGACGACGGTGTCGAGGCCGCTGTCGGTCAGCTTGCCCTCGGCGTAGCGATAGACATGGCCGCGACACGCCTTCTCGCCATTGTCCATCGTGCCGAGCCAGATCGCGCCGGTTTTGTCGGAAGCGGCGTCGTTGAGGCGCAGGCTCGATCC
>DASSTK010000205.1:0-3479 GCA_035707945.1 Sphingomonas sp. | reverse complement strand
GTCACCCCGCCGCCGATGGGTGATCCGGACGCGCTGGACCGGCTGCTCTCCTTTCGCGGGAATGCGCCGACCCTGATCGTGCTGCCCAAATGGGCGACCGTGCCGATGTCCGGCCGTTCGGGGTGGGTGCAGGCGATCGGGGCGGTTGGGACCGGCGCTTCGGCCCTTTCGAAGATCGCCCCGCATCTCGGGCTGATCGCCGGTACGAAACTACCGCGCGCCGCTCATCCCCCGAAAGGCGTGCCGCGCCTCGCGAGAGCACGCATAGGCCGCCAGGCGCTCCAGCAGCGGCTCAGCGGGAGCGGCTTCAGGCCGGTGCTGCTAGACGCGGACGGGCGGGTGGTGATCGCCGCCATTCCCAATCTGCCGATCTACGTCCTCGCCGAGCCCGATCTGCTCAACAATCAAGGGCTCGCCGATCCCTGGGTCGCGCGGCAAGGCTGGAGGATCGTCGACGATCTCGCCACCACCAACGAGATCGCCTTCGACCTCACCCTCAACGGCTTCGCGCGGGGCAAGAGCACGCTCAAGCTGCTGTTCGAGCCGCCCTTCGCGGCGGTGAGCCTCTGCGTGCTGCTGGCGGCCCTGCTCGCTGGGCTGCACGGCCTCGCCCGCTTCGGCGCGGCGGCCGAGCCGGGGCGCGCCATCGCCTTCGGCAAGCGCGCGCTGGTCGACAATGCCGCCCAGCTTTTCCGCGCCGCCCGCAAGGAACATCGCGCGGGCGGGGCCTATGCGCTGCTCACCCGCGATCTGGCCGCGCAGGCCGTGGCCGCGCCGCGCGCGCTTTCGGGCGAGGCGCTGGCCATGTGGCTCGACGCCGCCGCGCCGGAGGCCGACGATCCGCCCTTCGCGACGCTCGCCTGGCGCGCGGAGGCCGCCGCGAACCGCACCGAATTGCTCGCCGCCGCGCGGGCGCTCTACCGCTGGAGGAGGAACCGGACAGGATGACGCTCGACGAGGTGAAGACGCTGGGCGATCGCATCGCCGGCGCGATCGGACAGGCGGTGGTGGGGCAGGAGGCGATCGTGCGCCATCTGCTGATCGCGCTCTTTTCGGCCGGGCATGTGCTGCTCGAAGGGCCGCCCGGCACCGCCAAGACCTTCCTCGCGCAATGTTTCGCGGCAACGCTGGGGCTGGATTTCCGCCGCATCCAGTTCACGCCGGATCTGATGCCGGGGGATATCACCGGCTCGAACCTGTTCAACTTCCAGACCTCCACCTTCGCGCTGACGCGCGGCCCCGTCTTCACCGACCTGCTGCTCGCCGACGAGATCAACCGCGCGCCGCCCAAGACGCAGGCGGCGCTGCTGGAGGCGATGCAGGAGCGGCATGTGACGCTGGACGGCGAAAGCCATCCGCTCTCCGATCGCTTCCTGGTGGTGGCGACGCAGAATCCGATCGAGAGCCAGGGCGTCTATCCGCTGCCCGAGGCGCAGCTCGATCGCTTCCTGTTCAAGCTGACGGTCGACTATCCGGACGAGGCGGAGGAGCGCCGCATCGTCGCCGAACATGGCGCGGAGCGCGGCACGCCCACCCCGGCGCGCTGGGGCGTGGCCGAACAGGCCGGGGCCGCCGCGCTGGCCGACGCGGTGGCGGCGGTGGCGACGGTCACGCTGGTCGACGAGGTGGTGGACTATATCGTCCGCCTGATCCGCGCGACGCGGAGCAGCGCCGATCTTTCGGTGGGCGCGTCGCCTCGCGCCGCGACCATGCTGGCGGGCGCGGCCCGCGCCGCGGCCGCGCTCGACGGGCGGGATTATGTGCTGCCGGACGACGTGCGCGCGCTCGCGCCCGCGGTGCTGCGCCATCGGCTGATGCTCTCGCCCGCCGCCGAGATCGACGGGCAGCGGCCCGAGCAGATCATCGCCGCGCTGATCGCCGAGGTGGAAGCGCCCCGGTGACAGGCGGCCGCGCCCTCTATCCCACCGCGCGCGCGGTGCTGCTGATGGCGGCGGGCGTGCCCGTCGCGCTGGTGGTGGGCGTGGTCTGGCCGTTGCTGTGGACGGCGGCGTTCGGCTGGGCGCTGTTCGTGCTGCTGCTGATCGGGTGTGACGCGTTGCTGGCGGCGCGCGGAGCGACGCCCGAGCCCGTGCTGACGCTGCCCGGCTCCGCGCCGGTGGGCGGCGCGATCGAGGCGCGCCTCCGCCTGCCCGGAGCGCACGACGGAAGCGAGGCGGCGCTGGACGGCGATCCGAAGCTCGCGCCCTCCGGCTCGCAGCGCCGCCCGGTGCGGAACGGCGGCGCGCGCTTCGCCTTCCGCGCGATCCGGCGCGGCACGGCTCGGCTGCCGGCGCTGTGGCTGCGCCGGCAGGGGCCGCTCGGCCTTGTCTGGCGGCAGCGGCGCGAGCCCCGCGACGAGGCGGTGCTGATCCTGCCGGACATCGCGGCGGTGCGCGAGCGCGGGCAGCTGCTCGTCCGCCAGGCGCTGCCCGGCGAGACGGCGCGGCGCGAGACGGGCGCGGGTGCGGAGTTCCAGTCGCTCGTCGCCTACCAGCAGGGCATGGACCGGCGCGCGATCGACTGGAAGCAATCCGCCCGGCACGCCACTCTGCTCGCCAAAGACTGGCGGATCGAGCGCAACAACCAGATCGTGCTGGCGATCGATTGCGGGCGGGCGATGATCGAGCCGCTCGCGGGCCAGCCGAGGCTCGATCGCGCCATCTCGGCGGCGCTGCTCGCGGCCTATGTGGCGCTCAAGCTGGACGATCGGGTGGGGCTCTACGCCTATGCCGACCGGCCGGTGGCGGCGGGCGCGATCGCGAGCGGGATCGCCGCCTTCCCCGCGCTCCAGCGGCTCGCGGCGGGGATCGACTATGGCGAGGGGGAGACAAACCACACGCTCGGCCTCACCCGCCTCGCCCAGCGGCTCGACCGGCGCACACTCATCATCCTGTTCACCGAGTTCACCGATCCGACCAGCGCCGAGCTGATGGTCCGCGCGGCGGGATCGCTGCTCTCGCGCCATCTGCTGCTGTTCCTGATCTTCCGCGACGAGGAGCTGGAAAGCCTCGCCGCCGCCGAACCCGAGGCGCCGGAGGACGTGACCCGCGCCGTCGCCGCCCAGGCGCTGATCCGCGAACGCGCGATCGTGGCGACGCGGCTGCGGCGAATGGGTGTCCACGTCGTCGAGGCGCGCCGCGACGCGGCGGGAAGCGCGCTGGTGGACGCCTATCTCGAACTCAAGCGGCAGCGGCTGTTGTGAAGACCATCCTCCATTCCCGATCGCGGTTGCCATGACCGATCTCCCCTCCGCCCGTTTCCGCGCCGAGCGCGAGGGGGACTGGTTGCGGCTGGAGGCGCTGCTCGATCGCGCCGAGCGCCGCTCCGCCGCCGCGCTCGACGCCGACGAGCTGCTGGCGCTTCCCACCCTTTATCGCGCTACCGTCTCGGCGCTGTCGGTGGCGCGCGAGACTTCGCTGGATCGCGCGCTGATCGATTATCTGGAGGCGCTCTCCACCCGCGCCTATTTTCTGCTCTAC
>DASSTK010000204.1:0-4864 GCA_035707945.1 Sphingomonas sp. | reverse complement strand
GATTCGCGTGTCACCGTTGCTCGATGCGGTGCCGCTTTCCTCCTCCGTTCCCCTCCGTTCCTGACCCGCTCGCCCCGAGCCAACGAACCCTTCGAGGCCACTTCGTCAACTTGTGACGCCTCCACCGACGTTCTCCCGCCGCCCTCGATGCCCTTGCCGCCACGGCCCAGGGATGTTCCCCCTCCATCTCGGCGACAGTCCGGATCGCGGGCGGGTCCAGGTGGATGGCGAGGCCGCCGGTTTGGGTCAGGAGGCGCGCGTCGGCTTTGAGCCAGCGGGGGCGGCACCAGCGGGGGAGGGCTCGGTCGCTCACCACGATGTCGGCGCGGGCGCAGGCGGGGGCGAAGCTCGGGCGGTCGATCAGGTAGCGGCTGCGGGTCGCGAGCACATGCCAGGCGCGCCCGTAGCGCTCCAGCGTCACCGCGCAGGAGTCCGGGCCGCAGCGGGCCTGGGGGAGATCGTCGAACAGCCCGGCGGCGTCGCCCTCCACGCCGGAGACTTCGGAGAGCGTGTCGCGCATATAATCGCCGGTCCGTTCGCGCAGCAGCGCCACCGCGCCGTCCGCGCCGCGCACCGCGACATGGCGGCCGTCGCCGGTGACGAAGATGTCGGCCGGACGCGCGGCGAGCGTCAGCACCACGCCGGCCGCGATCGCGATCAGGCCCAGCAGCCGCGCCCGCGTCCTCCACAGCGCCAGCCACAGCCCGCCCGCCATGATCGCGGCGAAGGCGGCGCGGGTCATGGTCGGCACCAGGGTCGATGCGCCGGGAATCGCGGCGACATGGTGGGCGATCCACAGCAGCAGATCGAGCGCGCGGCCCGTCACCCACCAGAAGGGCGCGCCCAGCCCGAGCATGTCCGCGAACAGCGCGCATGCCTCGGCGGGCATGACGACGAAGGTGGTGAGCGGGATGGCGACGAGGTTGGCGACCGCGCCGTAAAGCCCCGCGCGGTGGAAGTGGAAGATGGCGATCGGGGCGAGCGCGGCCTCCACCACCATGCCGGTCAACAGCAGCGCGCCGAGCTCGCGCGCCAGCCGCCGCAGCCGCCCCTCCTCGCGCTTGCCGAACAGGCGGCGGACGGCGGGCGTCTCGTGCAGCGCCACGATCGAGAGGATGGCGGCGAAGCTCAACTGGAAGCTCGCGCCCGCGACCGATTCCGGCCAGAGCAGCACCACCAGCAGCGCGCCCGCCGCGACCAGCCGCAGGGTCAGCGCTTCGCGCCCGAGCGCCAGCCCGCCCAGCACCAGCAGCGCCGCGATCAGCGAGCGCACGGTCGGCACCTCCGCTCCGGTCAACAGCGTATAGGCGACGCCCGCGCACGCCGCCGCCCCGGCCGCGATCAGCGGCAGCGGCGCGCGGAGCGCCAGCCAGGGCGAGAGCGCGAGCAGCCGTAGGGTGAGCAGCATCACCGCGCCGACCACCGCCGTCAGGTGCAGCCCGCTCACCGAGAGCAGATGCGCGAGGCCCGATCGGCGGAAGGCGTCCGCGTCGGCCTGCGGGATCGCGCCCATGTCGCCGGTGGCGAGCGCTGTGGCGACGCCGCCCGCAGGACCGGGCACGGCCCGCACGATATGGGCGGAAAGCCGCACCCGCGCGTCCGCCAGCCAGTCGCGCGGGCCGCTCGGCGGGGCGGGCTTCACCAGCTTGACCGGATCGAGCGCCTTGCCGGTCGCGCCGATCCGCTGGAACCATGCGGTCATCGCAAAATCATAGGCTCCGGGCACGGCGGCCGAGGGCGGCGGCACCAGCCGCGCCCGCACCGCCACGATCGCGCCGCGCTTCAGCCCCTCGGCCGCCTTGTCGCTCGGCACATTCACCCGCAGGCGCGGCGGCAGACCCGGCGCGCCGACAGGAGCGAGCAGCAGCCGCACCGAATCGTCCGCCGGGCGCGGCTCGACCCGCTCGATCCGCGCCGTCATCCGCGCGACCTGCGGACGCCCAAGCACCGGCGCGGCCGCCCGCTCCGCCCTTCCCCACACCAGCGCGCAGCCGATCGCCACCGTCAGCGCGAACAGCGCGAGCGCCCGCGCCCCGCGGCCGCCCCGGCCAATCGCGAAGCCCAGCAGCGCCAGCCCCATCGCGGCCGCGATCAGCCCGATCCATGCGGCGGGGCCGGGCAGCCAGAACCAGCCAGCGACTCCGGCGACGAAGCCGACCGGCAGCCACAGCATCAGTTGCTCGCGTTCGGCCTCCAGCCAGCGTTCGACGCCGCCGCCAAGCGCCGGAAAGCGCCGCCGAGCGGGCGCCCGCTCGCCGGTTTGTCGGCGCCGAAACGCTATGCTAGGGCCGCGCGCGATATCCCCCATCCGATCATCCTTGGAGAAAGCGCGCGTGGGCGCAAGCAGCGACGACAGCCGGACCAGCAGCACCGGGGCAGCAGGCCCGGTCGTCACCCGCTTCGCCCCCTCGCCCACCGGATTCCTGCATATCGGCGGCGCGCGCACCGCGCTGTTCAACTGGCTGTGGGCGCGCCACAGCGGCGGCAAGTTCCTGCTCCGCATCGAGGATACCGATCGCGCCCGCTCCACCCAGGCGGCGATCGACGCCATTCTGGACGGGATGCGCTGGCTCGGCCTCGATTGGGACGGGCCGGAAGTGTATCAGTTCGCCCGCGCCAGCCGCCACGCCGAAGTGGCCCTCGAGCTGCTCGAGCGCGGCCACGCCTATAAATGCTTCGCCACGCCGCAAGAGCTGGAGGAGATGCGCAATGCGCAGCGCGCCGCCAGGCTGCCGCTCCGCTACGACGGCCGCTGGCGCAACCGCGATCCGAAGGAAGCTCCGGAAGGCGCGCCCTTCGTCATCCGCCTCAAGGCCGAGACGGAAGGCGAGACGACGATCGACGATTGCGTGCAGGGCAAGGTGACGGTCCGCAATTCCGAGCTGGACGACATGGTGCTGCTGCGTTCGGACGGCACCCCCACCTATATGCTCGCCGTGGTGGTGGACGATCACGACATGGGCGTCACCCACGTCATCCGCGGAGACGATCATCTCAACAACGCCTTCCGGCAATTGGGCATCATCCGCGCGATGGGCTGGGCAGAGCCGATCTACGGCCATGTGCCGCTGATCCACGGGCAGGACGGGGCCAAGCTCTCCAAGCGCCACGGCGCGCTCGGCGTGGAGGCTTATCGCGACGAGCTCGGCATCCTGCCCGAAGCGCTCGACAATTATCTGCTCCGCCTCGGCTGGGGGCATGGCGACGAGGAGATCGTCGATCGCGCCCGCGCGATCGAGATTTTCGACGTGAAGGATATCGGCCGCTCGCCCGCCCGCTTCGATCCGAAGAAGCTCGAAAATCTCAACGGCCACTATATCCGAGCGGCCGCCGACCAGCGGCTGGCGGAGCTGACCGAGCCCTTCATCGCATCCCTGATCGGCCGCGCGCTGACGGAGGATGATCGCGGACTTTTGCGCCGCAGCATGCCATTTCTCAAGCCGAGAGCTAGGGATTTGCGCGAGCTTGCCGATGGTTCCACCTTTCTTTTTCGCACGCGCCCACTAGATATGGAGGCGAAGGCCCAAGCCCTGATCGAGGGCGAAGGCGCCGCTCTGCTCGCCGCCGCGGCGCGCGCGCTGGCCGATGCCGACTGGCAGGCCGAGTCGCTCGAAGCGGCGGTGCGGGGCGTGGCGGAGACGGCGGGCGTCGGTCTCGGCAAGGTGGCGCAGCCGCTGCGAGCGGCGCTCACCGGCCGCACGACCTCTCCCGGCATCTTCGACGTGCTGTTGCTTCTCGGTCGGGACGAAAGCCTCGCGCGCTTGTCCGATCGAATCGTGGGGGAATGAACACGCCGTCTTCCCGTTCGCGCCGGCTCCCCCCGGCGCCGGGGGGCGCAGAACAGATGGAGGAATAGATGGCTGACGACACCGCCAAGGTGCAGATCGGGGGCGAAGCGCACGATTATCCGGTCATGTCGGGAAGCCTCGGCCCGCAGGTGGTCGATATCCGCAAATTCTACGCCGATACCGACCGTTTCACCTATGATCCGGGCTTCACCTCGACCGCGAGCTGCCAATCCGGCCTCACCTATATCGACGGCGACAAGGGCGTGCTGCTCCATCGCGGCTACCCGATCGACCAGCTTGCCGAGCAATCGAGCTTCATGGAGGTCGCCTATCTGCTGCTGAAAGGCGAGTTGCCGGAGAAGGGCGAGCTCGATACTTTCATCACCACCATCACCCGCCACACGATGGTGCACGAACAGCTCGCCACCTTCCTGCGCGGCTTCCGGCGCGATGCGCACCCGATGGCGATCATGTGCGGCGTGGTCGGCGCGCTTTCCGCCTTCTATCATGATTCGACCGACATCAACGATCCCAAGCAGCGCGAGATCGCCAGCCACCGGCTGATCGCCAAGATGCCGACGCTGGCGGCGATGGCCTATAAATATTCGCTCGGCCAGCCGTTCGTCTATCCGAAGAACGATCTCTCCTACACCGGCAATTTCCTGCGCATGACCTATTCGGTGCCGGCGGAGGATTATGAGGTCGATCCGCTGATCGAAGCGGCGATGGACAAGATCTTCATCCTGCACGCCGATCACGAGCAGAATGCGTCGACGGCGACCGTGCGCAACGCCGGATCGAGCGGCGCCAATCCGTTCGCCTGCATCGCCGCCGGCATTGCGTGCCTTTGGGGGCCGGCGCATGGGGGCGCCAACGAAGCGGCGCTCAACATGCTGCGCGAGATCGGCACGCCGGACCGCATCCCCGAATATATCGCGCGAGCCAAGAACAAGGATGATCCGTTCCGCCTGATGGGGTTCGGTCACCGGGTGTACAAGAATTATGATCCGCGCGCGCGCATCATGCAGAAGACAACCCATGAGGTCCTGGCCGAACTCGGGATCAAGGACGATCCC
>DASSTK010000203.1:0-11854 GCA_035707945.1 Sphingomonas sp. | reverse complement strand
AAGGCGGCGGAGGCGAAGGGCTGCGCGCTCTCCGATCTCGGCCTCGCCGAATTGCAGGCGATCGATCTGCGCATCGACGAGGGCGCGCACGCGGCGCTCTCGGTCGACGCCTCGGTGGCGGCGCGGGCGAGCGAAGGCGGCGCCGCGCCCGCGCGCGTGCGGGAAGCGATCGCGCGGGCGAAGCAGGCGCTGGGGATGGGGGCATGAAGGAAAAGGAGACGGCCAATTCTCCTGCCGTGCTCCCGCGAAGGCGGGAGCCCAGGGTGGCCGGGCGAATCGCGTGCGGCTCCGGGTTCCCGCTTTCGCCGGAGCACCGGACCTGCAAAGATGGTGGAACGCCATGAGGCCAGGACCGGCGATCTTTCTTGGCGTTCTTCTGACCCTCGCCGCGTGCGGCAAGAAGGATGATCTGCGCCCCGCCGTCGGCCAGTCGCTGCCGCCCAAGGCGGCGACCTCGCCGACGCGGCCGGGCGTTGCCGATCTGCTCGCCCCCACCTCGCAGGCGCGCCCATCGCGTGATGACGAGCTCGTCAAACGATCGAAGCCGCTCGAACCCGATCGCTTCGACCTCCCTCCGCCGGGCTGATTCTTCATGGACCATTTCGATTATCGTGACGGCGCGATGCACGCCGAGGACGTGCCGCTCGACCTTATCGCCGAGGCGGTGGGCACGCCCGTCTATGTCTATTCCGCCGCGACCATGACGCGCCATGTCCATGTCTTCCGCGAGGCGCTGGCCGGAGTGGAAGGCGGAAACGGGGCGCTGGTGGCCTTCGCGGTGAAGGCCAATCCCAACGCCGCGGTGCTGTCCGTGCTGGCCCGGCTGGGCTGCGGGGCGGATGTGGTTTCGGGCGGCGAGCTCCAGCGCGCCCGCGCCGCCGGCATTCCGGCCGATCGCATCGTCTTCTCCGGCGTCGGCAAGACGGCCGATGAGATGGCGCTGGCGCTGCGCGAGGGCATCTATCAGTTCAACCTCGAATCCGAGGAGGAGGCGCGCACCCTTTCGGTGGTGGCGAGCGCGCTCGGCGTGGAGGCGCCGGTCGCCTTCCGCGTCAATCCGGACGTGGACGCCGGCACCCATGCCAAGATCTCGACCGGCAAATCGGAAAACAAGTTCGGCATCCCCTGCGACACCGCGCCGGATGCCTACGCCCGCGCCGCCGCTCTGCCGGGGCTGCGCATCCAGGGCGTCGCCGTCCATATCGGCAGCCAGCTCACCGATCTCGCGCCGCTCGACACCGCCTTTGCGCGGGTGGGGCGGCTCATCGCCCGATTGCGCGAGGAAGGCCGCGCGATCGTCACCGCCGATCTCGGCGGCGGGCTGGGCGTTCCCTATGATCCGGCCCGGCCCGCGCCGCCCACCCCCGCCGCCTATGGCGCGATGGTGGCGAAGGCGACGAAGGGCTGGAACGCGCGACTGATCTTCGAGCCCGGACGGCTGATCGTCGGCAATGCGGGCGTGCTGCTCACCCGTGTCATTCGGGTGAAGCCCGGCATGGAAGCGCCCTTCGTGATCGTCGATGCGGCGATGAACGACCTGATGCGCCCCGCCCTCTACGACGCCTGGCACGACATCCGCGCCGTGGTCCCGACCGGCGAGCGCTTCACCGCCAATGTCGTCGGTCCCGTCTGCGAGACGGGCGACACCTTCGCGACCGGCCGCGTCATGGACGCGGTGAACGAAGGCGCGCTCGTCGCGTTCATGACCGCGGGGGCCTATGCCGCGACTATGGCGAGCACCTACAACAGCCGTCCGCTGACGCCCGAGGTGCTGGTTTCGGGAGACCGATGGGCGGTGGTGCGGCCCAGGCTCGGCGTCGAGGCGCTGATCGCCGCCGATCGGGTTCCCGACTGGGTGAACGATATGAAGGGAATTGGATGACTCGCAAGCTGCGCAAGGCGGTGTTCCCGGTCGGTGGGCTGGGCACGCGCTTTCTCCCCGCCACCAAGGCCGCGCCCAAGGAGATGCTGCCGATCGTCGACAAGCCGCTGATCCAATATGCGGTGGAGGAGGCGCTGGAGGCCGGGATCGAGCAGATGATCTTCGTCACCGGCCGCGGCAAGGGCGCGATCGAGGATCATTTCGACGTCGCCTACGAGCTTGAATCCACCCTCTCCACGCGCGGCAAATCGCTGAAGGCGCTGAAGGGCACGCGGCTCAAGCCCGGCAGCATCGCCTATTGCCGCCAGCAGGAGCCGATGGGGCTGGGCCACGCCGTCTGGTGCGCGCGCGACATCGTGGGCGACGAGCCCTTCGCGGTGCTGCTCGCCGACGATTTCATGGTGGGCAAGCCCGGCTGCCTCAAGCAGATGGTCGAGGCTTACGAGAAGGTCGGCGGCAATCTGATCTGCGCGCAGGAAGTGGCGAATGACCAGACCGATAAATACGGCATCATCACGCCCGGCGCGCGCGACGGCGCATTGACCGAGGTGAAGGGGCTGGTCGAGAAGCCCGCGCCGGCGGACGCGCCCTCAAACCTCGCGATCGTCGGCCGTTATATCCTCCAGCCCGAGGTGATGCGCGTGCTCGAAGGCCAGGAGAAGGGCGCGGGGGGCGAGATCCAGCTCACCGACGCGATGGCCCGCATGATCGGCGAGCAGCCCTTCCACGGCCTCACCTTCGCCGGCGTCCGCCACGATTGCGGCGACAAGGCGGGGTTCATCCAGGCCAATATCGCGATCGCGCTGGAACGCGAGGATGTCGGCCCGGCGGTGCGGGCGTTCATCGGAACGCTCTAGCTCTCATCAACCGCCTTCGGGCGAGCAGGACTTCCGGACTTGGCCGAGACGACAGCGTCGGTTCCGCGCGGCCCTTCCGATCGGATGGCGATCCTGCTGCCGTTCGCAGGCTGCACGCTGATCTGGTCATCCACCTGGCTGGTGATCCGCACCCAGCTGGGCGCGGTGCCGCCCACCTGGTCGGTCGCCTATCGCTTCCTGATCGCCACGATCGCGATGATGGCCTATGCGCGGATGGTGAAGGCGCCGCTGCGGCTCTCCGCTCGGCAGCACGGCTTCGCGGCGATCTACGGCATCGCGCAATATGCGCTCAACTATATCGCCGTCTATCTCGCCGAGCGGACCGTCACCTCGGGCCTGGTGGCGGTGCTGTTCGCGCTGCTGATCGTGCCGAACGCCGTTCTCGGCTGGATATTCCTGAAGCAGCGCCTGTCCGGCGGTTTCCTGATCGGCTCGGGGGTGGCGCTGATCGGGCTGGTGCTGCTGTTCGAGCATGAGCTGGGCGTCGCGCCGGCGGGAAGTCATGCGGCGATCCTCACAGGCATCGGCTGGTCGCTGCTGGGCGTGTTGTTCGCCTCGATCGCCAATGTCATGCAGGCGGGCGGGCCGGCGAAGCATATGGCGGTGCCCAGCCTGATCGCCTGGGGCATGGCGTGGGGCAGCGGCTTCGACGTGCTGGTCGCGTGGATAACGAGCGGCCCGCCGGTGTTCGATCCGAGCCCCGGCTATTGGGCGGGCACGCTCTATTTGAGCCTGATCGGATCGGCGCTGGCCTTCACCTTCTATTTCCAGGTCATCCGCGCGATCGGCCCGGCGCGAGCCGCCTATTCGGGCGTGCTGACGCCGGTGCTGGCGATGCTGCTCTCGACCTTTTTCGAAGGCTATCGCTGGACGCCCCAGGCGATCGTGGGCGGTTTGCTGTCGCTCGCCGGGCTGTTCGTGGCGCTCAAGGCGAAGCAGCGGGCGAGGCCCGAACGGTAATCGGAATAGAGCGGTCGCCAGCCGAGCAGCCGCTTCGCCTTGCCGTTCGCCACCCGCCGGTTCTCGGCATAGAAGGCGCGCGCGGCGGGCGAAAGACCCGCTTCTTCAAGTCCGCGCAGCGGCGGCGGCCCGCGGCCGAGCAGACGGCAGGCTTCCTCGATCACCGCATTCTGGCCGCAGGGGAGATCGTCGGCGATGTTGTAGGCCCCCGGCGGTCCGCCGAACGAAGCGAGGATCGCGCCCACGATGTCCTCGACATGGATGCGGCTGAACACCTGATCGGGAAGGTCTATGCGATGCGCCCGGCCCTCGCGCACGCGATCGAGCGCCGAGCGGCCGGGGCCGTAGATTCCGGGCAGGCGGAATACGCGCATTTGTCCGTGGAGCGCCAGCCATGCCGCATCGGCCTCGGCGCGAATCGGGCGGCGGCCGCGGCCGATGGACGCGCTCTCGTCCACCCAGGCCCCGCCGGTATCGCCATATACTCCGGTGGAGGAGAGATAGCCGATCCATCTGGGCTTCGCCGCCGCGATCGCCGCGCCGTAGCGGAGGAGCACCGGATCGCCCTCCTCGCCGGGCGGGACCGAGGAGAGGATCGCATCGGCTATGGCGATGGCCTCGTTTACCGCCGTTTCGTCATCGAAGCCCAGCGTGCCCCTGTGTCCGGTGCTCACGATCCGGGAGCCCGCGCGTTCGAGCCGTTCCGCCAGATGCGAAGCCGTGTACCCCAGCCCGAAGATCAGCACCGTCTCCATCGCCTCCGCCTAGCATGGAGCGATCTTGATCGGCGAGGAAAGGGACGGCGCGACCAAGCCGCGCTCCGTTACAGCTTGTCCGCCACCTTCTTGCCGATGACGAGGGCGAGCACGAGCAGGATCACGAAGATCGCGATCGCGATGAAGAAGAGAATCTTGGCGATGCCGATGAACGCGCCGGCGATGCCGCCGAAGCCCAGAATCGCGAAGATGATGCCGATCACCAGGAATATGAATGCGGCTTGCAGCATGGGAGCTCTCCTTGGTTCGAAGGGAGAACGGCGCGCCAGGCCGCCGCGTTCCTTTGGCCGGGGCGGAGCGCGCAGGCCCGGCGGCCGAGGCGCGGCCGCTCATGGGAGACTTCGTTCCCATAGGCCCGCTTCTTGCGAATCGTTCTAAATACAGTTGATAACGACTCTCAACAGCACTACTCACCCCCCGACACACAGAGAGAAGGGGTGGCAATGAGTCGTCGATGCTGGTTGAGCGCCGGGGTGGCCTTGGGCGTGCTGGTTCCTCACGCCGCGGCTTGGGGAGCGGACGGCGCGGCGGTCGATCAGATCGTGGTGACGGGCTTTCAGCCGGATAACGAGGCGTCGGCCGGCACCAAGAGCGATACGCCGATCCTCGAAACGCCTCAGTCGATCAGCGTGATCGACGCTTCCGACATCGCCGATCTCGGCCTCCAGAACCTCAACCAGACGCTGCGCTACGTCGCCGGCGTCACGCCCGAGACGCGGGGTTCGGCCGCCGAGGTCTATGACCAGTTCAAGCTGCGCGGCTTCGATGCGCCGGTCTATCTCGACGGGCTCAAGCTCTTCACCAGCGCGACCGGCTACGCCATGCCGCAGATCGACGTCTCCCGGCTCGATCGGATCGAGGTGGTGAAAGGGCCGGCATCGGTGCTCTACGGCCAGTCGAGCCCCGGCGGCATGATCGCCGAATCGAGCAAGCTGCCGCTCGATCGCGATTTCTACGGCGCGGTTTCCGGCACCTACGGCGCCTATGATCTCTACCGGGTGGACGCCGATGTTGGCGGCCGCGCCGCGCCCGGCGCGCTGTGGCGGCTCTACGGCAGCGTCAACGGCGCGCACCAGCAGCAGCGCTTCGGCAAGCGCGAGCGCGAGACGATTTCCGGCGCGGTGACGGTGGGCGCGGACAGCCCGACCAGCTTCACCCTGCTCGCCGCCTATTCGCACGATCCCTTCAACGGCGATTACGGCGTGTGGCCGGCGCTGGGCACGCTCGTTCCCAACCCTTCGGGGAAAATCTCCACCCGCTTCTACGGGGGCGAGCCGGGGGATTTCTTCAGGCGCGAGCAGGCCGGGCTGACCTACATCTTCCGCCACGATTTAGGCGACGGCTGGGCGTTCCGCTCCTCGGGCCGCTACCAATATGTGAAGAGCCGGCTCGGCATCGTTTACACCACCGGCTCGGCGGTGGACCCGAGCGACCCCGCGCCGACGCTCTACGGCCGCGCCTCCTATTCCACGCGCGAGCAGCTCAACGACTGGACCTTCGACAACCAGTTGACCGGCCATGTCACGACCGGCCCGCTGCGCCACAGCCTGCTGTTCGGGGTGGACCGGCAGGTGGCCCATTCGGCCGAGCTCTACGCCTTCGGCACGGCGACGCCGATCGACGTGTTCGATCCCGTCTATGGCACGATGCCGACGCCCCGGAACCCTTCCGAGGTGCCGGGAACCCATCCCGACTATAGCAACACCCGCCAGCGCCAGCAGGGCCTCTACGCGCAGGACCAGATATCCGTCGGCGGCCTGCGCGTGACCTTGAGCGGACGGCAGGACTGGGCGCGGCAGGCGTCCGCCGGGCAGGTGCAGCATGATCACAAGTTCACCTGGCGGGCCGGCGTGCTGTATCTCACGCCCTTCGGCCTTGCTCCCTATGCCAGCTACTCGACCTCGTTCGAGCCGCAGGTCGCCAAGCTCCGCAACGGCGAGATGGCCAAGCCCTCGCTCGGCAAGCAGATCGAGGCGGGTGCGAAATATCAGCCGCCGGGCACCGACTTCCTCGTCACCGCCGCCTGGTTCCGCATCGAGCAGACCAACGTGCTGGTCTCCTATCCGGATTTCACCTCCGATCAGATCGGCAAGGTCCGCTCGCAGGGCATCGAGGTCGAAGCGAGCGGGTCGCTGCCCTACGGCTTCAACCTGAAGCTCGCCTACAGCCGCCAGCGGGTGAAGAAGGTGAAGGACGTGAACCCCCTCAATGTCGGCCTGCCGCTCGCCACGGTCGGGCGCGGCGGGATCACCGCCGATCTCGAATGGTCGCCCAAATCCGGACCGGCGGAAGGGCTGACGATCGGCGGCGCGGTGCGCCATGTCGATCGCGTCTATGCCGATTATTTCACCTACCCCGACGGCAGCAGCCGACCGCTCTACACGCCCTCCTACACGCTGTTCGATGCGATGATCCGCTACGATCTCGGCAAGCTCAGCCCGCGCCTGAGCGGCGTGACCGTGGGGGTGAACGCCGCCAACCTGTTCGACAAGACGTATCTGACGAGCTGCTTCGCCAATTACGGCTGGTGCTGGTACGGCCCGCGCCGCACCGTGCAGGGCACGATCGGGTTCAGCTGGTGACGCGGCCCGCCCTTACCCCGCACTACCGCTTCGGCGTCGCCGCCCGCGCGGCGGCGGCGCTGGTCGGCGGCTACGGGGTGGCGGCGCTGCTGGCGATCGCGGGGGCGAAGGCGCTGCCGATGCAGCGCGAGGAGGCGGCGATCACCGCGACGATGCTCGCGCTCCTCGCCATGCCCGTCGCCGCCATGGCCTGTTTCCGGGCGCGCAGCGCGGGCCGGGCCTGGGCGGGCGTCCTGCTGTTCGCGGCGCTGTTCGCCGGCATCGCGGCCATCGCGGGATGGCGGCCGTGAAGCCCGGTTTCCGCCCGGCGATGACCTGGCTGCACGACTGGTCCGGCCTCGTCATCGGCTGGCTGCTGTTCGCGATCGTGCTGGCGGGCACGCTCGCCGTGTTCCGGCCGGAGATCGGCGACTGGGCGCGGCCCGAGGCGGCGCGGACGGCGCAGGTCGACTCCGCGCGGGCGAGCGCGGCGGCGGTGCGCTGGCTCTCGATCCACGCCGCCGACGCGCCCGCCTGGTTCCTCCAGCCCGCCGACGATCGCGCCACCACCACGCTCGCCACCTGGGGCGACGGCAAGGGCGGCTATGTCCAGCGCTGGCTGGACGCGCGGGACGGCAGCCCGGAGGGGATCAGGGATACGCGCGGCGGCGAGTTCTTCTATCGCCTCCATTTCGAACTCCAGCTTCCCTATCCCTGGGGGCGCATCCTTTCCGCCTCGGCGGTGATGCTGATGCTGCTGGCGATCCTCACCGGCATCGTCGCGCACCGGCGCTTCTTCGCGGACTTCTTCACCTTCCGCGCGCGCAAGGGGCAGCGGAGCTGGCTCGACGCGCATAATCTGCTCGCCGTCACCGCGCTGCCCTTCCACCTGATGATCAGCTTCACCGGCGCGCTGACGCTCGCCAACCTGATCATGCCGTGGGGCCAGCTCGCCGGCTATGACGGCGACAGCGCGGCCGTATATCGCGATCTCTACCCCGCCGCCGTGCAGCGCGCCGCGACCGGCCGCCATGCGCCGCTGGCGCCGATCGCGCCGATGCTGCGCGAGGCGGAGCGGCGCTTCGGCGGCGGCATCGCGCTGGTCTCGGTCCTGAACCCCGGCGACGCCGCATCGGTCGTCACGGTGACGAGCGCGGAAGACAGCCGCATCGGCATCCAGCGCGCCGCGATCAGCTTCGACGGGCCGAGCGGCCGCATCCTCGCCGCGCCTGAGGAGCATCGCCCCGCGCTTCGGACCTTCAACTTCCTCTATGCGCTCCACACCGCCCGCTTCGCCCAATGGCTGACCCGCTGGGCCTATTTCGTCTGCGGCCTGATGATGACGGCGATGATCGGCGCGGGGCTGATCCTGTGGACGGTCAAGCGGCGCGCGCGGCGCAGGGGCTTCGGCTTCGCACTGGTCGAGCGGCTCAACATCGGCTTCATCGCCGGCACGCCGATCGCCTTCGCGGCCTTCTTTCTCGCCAACCGGCTGCTGCCGATCGAGATAACGGGCCGCGCGGAGTTGGAGGTGCGGATCGTCTTCTGGGCGTGGGGCCTTGCGCTGCTGTTCGGCGCGCTCCGTCCGGCCGCGCGGGCCTGGCGCGAACTCCTGTCGCTCGCCTGCCTGACCTGCCTCGCCATTCCGATCGCCGACCTGCTGACCGGCGCGGCGCGGGCGGATACGATCAGCTTCGGCGTCGACGGTACGGCGCTGGCGCTGGCCGCCGGATTCGGAGCGGCGACAGCGTTGCTCGCCCGGTGGAAGTCCTTTCCCGTCCCGCTCGATTCGCCCCGGCAAGCGGTGGCGGCATGATCCTCTCCTCCCTGCTCGCGTTTCCCGCCATCCTGCTGATGGCGTTCGCCTGCCCACGCCATTCCGCGCGGTTGTTCGGCCACGGCTGGGATCACCCCCGGCGGCGGCGCGTGCGGTTCGCCGGTTTCATCCTGCTCGCCCTGTCTCTCATTGTCGCCTGCGCGGACGCGGATCGGGCTCGCGCCGTCGTCAACTGGATCGGGACCGCGGGCGTCGAGGCGCTGCTGTTGAGCCTGATCCTCGCCGCGACGCCTCCCCGGCGAAATCACCAGAACAGGGGAAATGCCGCCACTGCGGGCTCGATCGATGCTGATCGCCCTCGCTTCGAAAGATGAAACTCAGGCGAGCAGCTTGAGCAGATCCTGGTAGAGCGGGCGGGGAACGCGCACCCCGTCGCGCAGCGAGCGTTCGCGCGCTTCGAAGCGGCGTTGCGATGGAAGACGAGCGCCCTGGCTCGTAATGCCCTCGAACAGCGCTTCGGCGCGTCGAAGATGATCGGCGGCCGCATCTCCCAGGAATCCGGCGGGATCGATCGCCACGATCAGTTCGCCGCCGAGCGGAGAGGAACCGGCGCCGCCGTCGGCGGCGAGCGACTCGGCGCTGGTCATATCGCCGATCAACGGTCCGGCGATCAGCTCCACCATTGCCGACAGCGCCGATCCCTTATGGCCGCCGAACGGCAGCATGGCGCCGGCGAGCGCGGCCGCGGCGTCGGTGGTGGGATTGCCGTCCGGATCGAGGCCCCAGCCTTCCGGGATGGGCTTGCCCGCCCGGCGATGCAGCTCGATCTCGCCGCGCGCCACGGCGCTGGTCGCGAAATCGAACACGAAGGGATAGCCGCCCGGGCGCGGCCAGCCGAAAGCGATCGGGTTGGTGCCGAACAGCGGCCTCTTGCCCCCCGCGGGCGCGACCCAGGCGTGGCTCGGCGTGCAGGCGAGCGCCACCAGCCCTTCGGCCGCGACGGCTTCGATTTCCGGCCACAGCGCCGCGAAGTGAACGCAGTTGTTGATGGCGAGCGCCGCTATCCCGCAGGCGCGCGCCTTCTCGACCAGCAACGGCAGGCCACGTTCGAACGCAAGCTGGGCATAGCCGCCGCCGGCGTGGACGCGCGCCAGCGCCGGCGCGACATCTTCCAGCTCCGGCTCGGCATCGGGAACGACCGAGCCCTTGGCGAGGGTCGCCGCGCATACGATCAGCCGGTATACGCCGTGCGAGGCGCATTCGTCCCGCTCGCCCGCCACGATCGTGCGCGTCACCGCCTCGGCATGGGCGGGCGACAAGCCGTGCCTTGTAAGCACCGCGCGCGAAAGCTCCGCCACTTCGCCCAGCGACAGTGCGACCCGATCATCCATTCCCATTCCTCCTCACCGATACTCATGCGGCAAAGATTGAAGTATATAATATACCACCAATGATCAAACAGCGGACCGCAGGCGGTAGAGCCAAAGCCCCGCGGTCGCCGGATCGGACCAGAGTATCTATCGCTGGGGACGAACCGCCGCCTATTCCGACGAAAGCGTGGTGAGCAGGCTTTTCCACTGGCGGAGCGCGCCGGGAATCGCCGCCGTCGGCACGCGCTCGTTCAGGCCGTGGGCGAAATCGTCGCTGGACTTCATGAACACCGCGGAGACGCCGTAGCTCGGAACGCCGACACCGCGGAAATAGAGGCTGTCGGTCGCGCCCGCGGACATGTTGGGGACGATCGGCACGCCCGGCACATTGGCGTGGACCGCCTTGGTCACCGCCGCCACAACATCCGGGCGGAGCGGCGAGGCGTCGCTGGAGGCGGGATCGCCGAGGATACTGAACTCGGCCTTGGGATCGTCGACCACCTGCTTCAGCTTCGCCTCGATGTCGGCGATCTTCACGCCCGGGAAGATGCGGCAGTTGACCGTCACCGCCGCGCGTTCGGGGAGCGCGTTGAGCGCATGGCCGCCGGAAAGCGTGGTCGGCACGCAGGTGGTGCGGACCTGGCCGACATATTCGGGATCGGCCGAAAGCGCCGCCGCCGCTCGCGCATCCTTCGGATTGGCCGCGAACGCTTTCATCGCCTCGCCGAGCTTGCCGGGCGTGCGTTCGGCGGTGGCTTTCAGATAAGCGATGGTGAGCTCGTTGGATTGGGGCGGAAACTGATAGGCCCCGATCCTGTCGATGGCGTGGCCCAGCCGGACGATGGCGTTCTCCTCCGAAGGGCCGGGGCGGCTGGAATGGCCGCCGGGGCTGGTGAAGGCGATCTCGAAATCGGCGTAGGTCTTCTCGCCCGCCTGGAGGCCATAGACATAGGGCTTGCCGTCCTCGCCGATCAGCCCGCCGCCGCCGTCGCCGTTCAGCACCAGCTCGGCGCCCTTGAGCTGCCGGGCGAGCACCTTGGTGGTGTTCATATCGGTTTCCTCGTCGCCCGAAAGCGCGAGGATGATGGTGCGTTTGGGCTTGTAGCCCGCGCGCCTCATGTCGCAGAGCGTGGTGATGACCATCGACACGTCGAACTTGTTGTCGAGCGCGCCGCGTCCATAGACATAGCCGTTCTCGACCACCGGCTTGAACGGGCTCCGCTGCCAATCCTTCGGATCGGCGGCGACCACGTCCATATGATCGGAGATGACGATCGGCTTCAGGCTGGGATCGCTGCCCGGCCAGCGCACGGTGAGCGCGCCCGTCTCGCCGATCGGCTGGAACTGGATGTCCTCAGGCGCGAAGCCGGCGTCCCTGAACAGGCCGGAGAGATAGGCGGCGTAGGCCGGCACCTGGCCCTTGCCCTGCACCGTCTCGAAGCTGACCGATTTCTCGAGCAGCGCCAGCGCGCCCTGCTCGCCGCCTTGTTGCGGCGTCGCCGCCGTGGATGCGGACGCGACCAGCGCGCCCGCCAATGCCGCCAACGCCGCCGCCCGTGCCGTCATATCCGCCCCTCCGTTGTTGTACGGCCGTATGTCCGCACGGCGGAGGGGCGGCGTCAACCCCGCGAGGCTTCGGACGAGGAGCGC
>DASSTK010000202.1:0-4488 GCA_035707945.1 Sphingomonas sp. | reverse complement strand
AGGCGGACGCCGAACGTTATGAGCGCATCTATGCGGATGCGATCGAGACGGTGGGCCGCGCCCGCGCGCCAGGCCTGAGCCCCGAGGACGGGCACGGCGTCTCGGTCAAGCTCTCCGCCTTGAGCCCGCGATACGAGGCGGTGCAGGAGGCGCGCGTCCGGGAGGAGCTTTACCCGCGCGTGAAAAGGCTGGCGCTGATCGCGGCGCGCCACAATCTGAACTTCGCGATCGACGCCGAGGAGGCGGACCGGCTGGTCATCTCGCTGAAGCTGATCGACCGGCTGGCGCGCGAGGCGGAGCTGGGCGACTGGACCGGGCTCGGCGTAGTGGTGCAGGCCTATCAGAAGCGTGGCCGCGCGGTGATCGCCGGGCTGGAGGCGCTGGCCGCCTCCACCGGGCGGCGGCTGATGGTGCGGCTGGTCAAGGGCGCCTATTGGGACAGCGAGATCAAGCGCGCGCAGGTGGCCGGGCGGCCGGATTATCCCGTCTTCACCACCAAGCCCGCGACCGACTTGAGCTATCTCGTCTGCGCCGACGCGCTGATCAAGGCGTCGCCCAAGCTCTACCCGCAATTCGCCACGCACAACGCGCACACGCTGGCGGCGGTGCGGCTGATGGCCGGGCGGGCGGGCGTGCGGATCGAGCATCAGCGGCTGCACGGCATGGGCGAGGCGCTCTACAAGGCGGCCGGGCCGGAGTTCAGCCTGCGCGCCTATGCGCCTGTGGGCGGCCATGAGGAGCTCCTGCCCTATCTCGTCCGCCGCCTGCTGGAGAACGGGGCCAACACCAGCTTCGTCCATGCGCTGCTCGACGAGCGGGTGCCGGCCGATCAGGTGGTGGGCGATCCGATCGCGGCGGTGGAGCTCCAGCCCGATCGCCACCCGCGCATCCCCGTGCCCGCCGACATCTACGGCCCCGCCCGACGCAACCCGCCGGGGCGGGATTATTCGATGCTGTCCGAGCGCGAGGAGGCGCGGCGCTGCGCCGATCTGGGCAATGCCGACACCGTCGCCTCCGGCCCGATCGTCGGCGGCGAGCTGCTGGCGGGCAAGGGGCCGCAGCCGCTCTACAGCCCGGTCGATCGCTCCCACCTGATCGGCGCGGTGAGCGAGGCGAGCGAAGCGGATATCGACGCCGCCGCCAAGCGAGCCCGCAAGGCGCAACCCGCCTGGGATCGGCTGGGCGGCCGCGGCCGCGCCGAGGTGCTGCGGCGCATGGGCGACGCGCTCGAAGGATCAATGGACCGGCTGATTGCGCTGCTGTCCCGCGAGGCGGGCAAGACGTTGAACGACGGTGTGGCCGAGGTGCGCGAGGCGATCGACTTCTGCCGCTATTATGCGGTGCTGGCCGAGCAGCAGTTCGGCGGCCTCCAGCCGCTGCCGGGGCCGGTCGGCGAGACGAACATGCTGGAGCTGCGCGGGCGCGGCACCTTCGTGTGCATCTCGCCCTGGAACTTCCCGCTCGCCATCTTCACCGGCCAGATCGCCGCTGCGCTGGCGGCGGGCAACGCGGTGCTCGCCAAGCCCGCCGAGCAGACCCCGCTGGTCGCGGCCGAGGCGGTGCGGCTGTTTCACAAGGCGGGGCTGAACCCCGATCTGCTGGCGCTGCTGCCGGGCGACGGCGCGAGCGTCGGCGCGGCGCTGGTCGGCCATCCGCTGATCGACGGCGTGGCCTTCACCGGCGGCACCGACACCGCCTGGGCGATCAACCGCCAGCTCGCCGCGCGCAACGGCCCGATCGTGCCGCTGATCGCCGAGACGGGCGGCTTGAACGCGATGTTCGTCGATACCACCGCGCTCAGGGAGCAGGTGGTCGACGACGTGATCGTCTCCGCACTGGGTTCGGCCGGGCAGCGCTGCTCGGCGCTCAGGCTGCTGTTCGTGCCCAAGGAGACCTCGGACGAGCTGATCGGCACGCTCTGCGGCGCGCTCGATGCGCTGGTGATCGGCGATCCGGCCGATCCCGCCACCGATGTCGGCCCGGTGATCGACGAGGAGGCGCGCGGCAATCTCGAACGGCACCGGGCGCGGCTGGAGCGCGAGGCGACAATCCTCCGCCGCCTCGATCCCGGCGCGTGGGGCAATCGCGGTTGCTATTTCGGCCCGATCATCGCCGAAATCCCATCGGCCGATTTCCTCGAGCGCGAGGTGTTCGGGCCGATCCTCCACATTTACCGCTATGGGCCGGAGGAGCTGGAGAAAATCGCCCATCAGGTGGCGGCGCGCGGTTATGGCCTGACGCTGGGCGTCCACAGCCGCATCGAGCGCTTCGCCGACGAGGTGCGGGCGCTGGTTCCGGCCGGCAACGTCTATGTCAACCGCTCGATCATCGGCGCGGTGGTGGGCGTCCAGCCCTTCGGCGGCGAGGGCCTCTCCGGCACCGGCCCGAAGGCGGGCGGCCCCCACGCGCTGCTGCGCTACGCGGTGGAGCGCGCCGTCTCGGTCAACATCACCGCGCAGGGCGGCGATCCGGCGCTGCTGAACCTGTAGGCGATTTGCGGTCGGCCTGGTTCACCCCTCCCCTTCAGGGGAGGGGGAGGGGGTGGGGCCTCACCTCTGGGCGATGCGCTTGCAGGGGGCTCCCCAGCCCCTCCCCAGCTGGGGTGGGGTTTGATGCCTTAATCTTCTTCCCCGTTCGTGCTGAGCTTGTCGAAGCTCAATAGCCTCACAGGTTAGGGAGCGCCTGCTCGGCTTCCCCCCAGCCGCGCAACGTGCGGCCGGTGGCGCGCTCCAGCAGTTCGGCGGCGTCGGCGATGGTGTAGGGCTTGGCGGTGTCGAGCCGGGAAAGCTCCTCCCAGGTGATCGGCGCGGCGACGCTCGCGCCCTCCCGCGCGCGCGCCGAATAGGGCAGCACCGCCGTCGCGCCGCGCTGGTTGCGCAGCCAATCGAGAAAGATGCGGCCCTTGCGCTCCACCTTGCGCATGTTGGCGGTGAAGCGCTTGGGATGCGCTTCGGATACGGCGCGCGAGAAGCGGCTGGCGAAATCCTTGACCTGATCCCAATCCGCCGAACGATCGAGCGGGGCGACGACGTGGACGCCCTTGCCGCCCGACGCCAGCGGGAAGCTCGCCAGCCCCATCTCGCCCAGCAGATCGCGAAGCTGGGCGGCGGCGCGGCGTATTTCCTCGAAGTCCAGCCCCTCGTCGGGATCGAGATCGAACACCATGCGATCGGGATGCTCGATATCGTCGGCGGGGGAGCCCCAGCCGTGGAACTCGATCGTGCCCATCTGCACGCAGGTGAGCAGTCCGGCCCCGTCCCGCACCACCAGATAATCCTCCACATTGCCGCGCTTTTCGCGGACGGGGACGTGGTGGACATGCTCGCCGAAGCTGCCGGCGTCATGTTTCTGGAAGAAGCATTTGCGGCTGCGCCCCTGCGGGCAGCGGACCAGACTGACCGGCCGGTCTGCGAGCCAGCGCAGCATCGGCTCGGCGAGGCGCGCGTAATAGTCGGCGAGCTGGCCCTTGGTGATGCCGGCGTCCGGATAGATCACGCGATCGCGGTTGGAGATGGCGACGCCGAAGGGCTTGTCCTCCGATCCCGCGTCCTCGGGCGGCTCGACGGGGCGCTCGGGCGCCACCTCGTCGGGCGTCTTGTCCTCGCGCAGCCCCAGGAAGCTCGCGTGGCGGATGACATTCTCCGCCGTGAACTGGGCGAACACCACCTCGCAGACCAGCCTGGGCTCGACCCACTGGACGCCGCGCGCGGCGGCGCGGGGCACCTCGGCCGCGGGCGTCTTGCGCTGGATCGGACGAAGCTTCTTCATCAGCGTCTCGCGCGTGTCGGCGGTGAAGCCGGTGCCGACACGGCCCGCGTAGCGCAGCTCGCCGCCCTCGTTCAGCCCCAGCGCCAGCGAGCGCAGGTCGCGGCCCTTCTTGTCGCTTTTTGTATAGCCCAGGATCACGAACTCCTGGCGGTGGGTGCATTTGGTCTTGAGCCAGTTGCGCGTGCGCGTGCCGCGATAGGGCGCGTCGGCGCGCTTGGAGACGACGCCTTCATATCCGTCCTTGCAGAGCTTCGCGAACAGCGCCTCGCCGCTCGTGGTGACATGCTCGGCATAGTGGACCGGCGGCCCGGCGTCGGCGAGCAGGGCGGCGAGCCGCTCCTTGCGTTCGGCGTTGCCGAGCCGGGTCAGGTCGTCGCCCCCTTCCGAGAGCAGATCGAAGGCGAAGTAGCGCATGTCTCCGCCGCCTCCGTCCCCCAGCACGGCCTGAAGCGCGGAGAAGCTGGGCTTGCCCTCGCTGTCGAGCGCGACCACCTCGCCGTCGATCAGCGCCGGACCGGGGATGAGCGCGGCGAGCGCATCGCAGACGGGCTTGAAGCGATCGGTCCAGTCCAGCCCGTGGCGGGTATAGGCTCTGGCCTTGCCACCCGCGACCGCGATCAGCGCGCGATAGCCGTCGAACTTCACCTCGTGCAGCCAACCCGTTCCGGCGGGAACATGATCGACCAGCGTGGCGAGCTGCACGTCGCGGAAGGGGGGGAA
>DASSTK010000201.1:0-9594 GCA_035707945.1 Sphingomonas sp. | reverse complement strand
TCGGCCTCGCTGCGTTTCTGGGCGGTGAGATCGCGGCTCACCGTGCAGATGTTGAGCGTCTTTCCGGTGCGGCCGTCCCGCACCACGAAGACATCGAACCACATCGGGATCGCGGCGCCGGTCCGGAAATTGCGCAGGGTGAACTCGCCCGCCCAGCTCCCCTTCCTGAGCACGATCGGCAGGATATGCTCTTCCAGCCTCTCCCGATCGGCCGGGAAGAAATAGTCGCGGATGGTGATGCCGCGGTCGCGCGCCTCCGCCACGGTGAGCCCGACCAGCCGCTCGCCGGCGGGGTTCATATATTGGGGGATGCCGTCCGGCGTCGCGAAGCCGATGAAATCCTGCGAGGTTTCGATCAGCGCCACGAAACGCTCGCGCGCCTCCTCGGACGCCTTGCGTTCGGTGGTGTCGATACAGACCGCGAGCACGCTCGCCTGCTTTCCCTGCGTGGGCCGGATCAGGTTGACGTTGTTGTTGACCCACACGATCGAGCCGTCCGGCCGGACGTAGCGCTTCTCGATCTCATACTGCTCGCCGTCACGCACCATCCGTTCGAACAGCGCCATGTTGCGGGCGATATCGTCGGGGTGGGTTATCTCCTGCAAGGGCCGGCCGATCAGTTCGTCTCGGCTGCGTCCGACGATCGCGCAATAGCGATCATTCACATTGGTGAAGCGGCCCTGAAGATCAGTTTCGGCCAGCCCTGCGGACGTCTGGCCGACCAGCGCGGCGAAATGGGCTTCGCTTTCCCGCAGCGCTTCTTCCGACCGTTTGCGTTCGATCACCAGCGCCACCGAGCGGGTGACGAAATCGACCATCTCCAGATCGTCCGAAGGCGGATGGCGAGGCTCGGAATAATAGAGCGCGAATGTGCCCAGCACCTCCCCCTGGCCGGAGAGGATCGGCGTCGACCAGCAGGCCTGGAGGCCGTGCGACAGCGCCAGGTCCCGGAAATCCGCCCAGCGCGGATCGGTCGCTATATCGGCCACATAGACCGGCTTTCCCGAATGCGCCGCGCTGCCGCATGATCCGATGTCCGGCCCGATCGCGATCCCGTCAATCGCCCGATTATAGGCGTCGGGCAAGCTGGGGGCGGCGCCGTGGCGGAGACGCCCCCCTTCCTGATCGGCGAGCAGGACAGACCCCAGCATGCCCGTGGTCGAATGCGATTCGATCGTCCGCACGAGCGCATCGAGGGTTTCCTCGAGCGACTTGTCCCGGATCGCCAGCTCCAGCACCCGGTTCTGCACCTCGCGCAACGCTTCGGCGCGCTGGCGTTCGACGATCTCGCGCTGCGCCGCCTGATAGAGCCGCGCATTGTCCAGCGCGATGGATGTCTGTCCCGCGATGCCGATCAGCAGGCGCTCGTCCCGTTCCTTGAAGCGGCCAGGCTCGGCATGGCCGTAGAACAGGCCGCCGATCACCTCGCCCTCGCGCGAGATCACCGGCACCGCGAGATAGCTGCGCACCGGCAAATGGCCCTTGGGCATGCCGTTGTAGGGCGGATTGTGCCCGTAACGCGCATCCCTGGTGATGTCGTCCGAACGGACCGGACCTTCGCCGCGGAAGGTCGGCCCGAACACGCCGGTGTTGCGCGGTTGCGGGAACTTGTCGAAATCCGATCGTTTCGCGCCCGAGAGCGTATAGAGCCTGAAGCTCTCGCCATCGGTGTTCGTCACATTGTAGAAGAACGCGCCGAACTCCGCGCCGATCAGCTCGCGGCCGGCGTCCGTCACCTTTTGCACGAGGCGTTCGAGGTCCAACTCGGCCGCCAATTCCGCGCCGGTGCGATTGAGCGTCTCGAGAATGCGGCTCTGATCGCGCAGCTCGGTTTCGGCGCGGTGGCGGGCCGACACGTCCTGCCCTTCGACGAAGATGCCGGTGACGTTCCCTTCGGCGTCCAGCACCGGCTCATAGATGAAATCCAGAATCAGATCCTGGGCGGGCCGATCGTGATTGGCCTCCAGATGCACCTTCACTTCGGTGCCGATGAAGCGCTCGCCCGTGGCGTACACCCGGTCCAGCAGCGCGATGAAACCTTGCGCCGAAGCCTCGGGAAGAACGGCGCTCACAGGGTTGCCGATATAGTCCCTGTCGCCGAATAGTTTGCGGCATGCGGCGTTGGTGAACTCGAACACATGACCGGGGCCGCGCAGGATGGCGAGGAAGCTCGGGGCCTGATCGAATAGTCGCCGCAGCCGCAGCTCGCTTTCCCGGATTTCCGCCGCCGTCTGCCGGCGCAGGCCGGCGATGGCGAGATTGCCGCTGACGCGCGCCGCCAGCTCGCGCGCCGAGAAAGGCTTGGTCAGATAATCGTCCGCGCCGGAGCGTATGCCTTCGACCCTCGCCTCCTCGCCCGCGCGCGCCGAAAGCATGATGATCGGCGTATCGCGCAAGCGCGGATCGCCGCGCACGGCGGCGACCAGCCCGAAGCCGTCCAGCCTCGGCATCATCACGTCGGTGAGGATCAGATCCGGCGTTTCGCGCCGCGCCGCCTCCAGCGCCGCCTGCCCGTCGCTCACCGCCTCCACCTCATGGCCGAGCTCGGCGACGAGGCGGACGACATAATCGCGCATATCGGCATTGTCGTCCGCCACCAGCACGCGCGCGCCGCCGCCTTCCGGGGGAAAGAGCGAAGGCGCCCCGGAAATGACATCGCCGGGCAGCCAGCGCATCGCCTCCTCGACGAAGGCGGCCGCCTGGCCGGGGCGGGCCGCCTCGCCCTCCAGCTCGATATGATCGGGCGGCAGATGCTCCTTGCCGAGCGGCAGGGTGATGCGGAAGCAGGTTCCCTCCCCCTCCCTGCTTTCGGCGTCGATCGAGCCGCCGTGGAGGCCGACCAGCTCCTGCACCAGCGCAAGGCCGATGCCGCTGCCCTCCTGGGTCCGCCCGCGCTGGCCCTCGATGCGGTGGAAGCGATCGAACAGGCGGGGCAGCTCCTCCTCTGCGATGCCGACGCCGGTATCCCGCACGGTCAGCTCCAACGTATCCCGATGCGTCCGGACCTTCACCTCGATCCGCCCGTCCAGCGTATATTTGAAGGCGTTGGAGACGAGATTGAGGACGATCTTCTCCCACATGTCGCAATCGACATAGGCGGGGCGGGCGAGCGACGGGCAGTCGACGATCAGCTCCAGACCGGCGCGATCGCAGGCGGCGCGAAAATTGCTGGCGAGCTCGGCGGTGTAGGCGGCGAGATCGACGGGGCGATAGCGCGCGCGGATGCGCCCCGCCTCCAGCCGCGAGAAATCGAGCAGGCTGTTGACCAGCCGCAGCAGACGCAGCCCGTTGCGGTGCGCCACCTCGGCCAGCTCGGCGTCGGCGGCCGCGCCCTTCTCCTCCAGCTTGTCGTGCAACTCGTCGAGCGGCCCCAGCATGAGCGTCAGGGGCGTGCGGAACTCGTGGCTGACATTGGAGAAGAACACCGTCTTGGCGCGATCGATCTCGGCCAGCGCCTCGGCGCGGCGCCGCTCCTGCTCATAGGCCTCGGCATGGGAGACGGCCGAGGCGATCTGCCCGGCCGCGAGCGAGAGGAAGCCGCGATAGCCGGCGTCGAACAGGCGAACGGGGCTCAGCCCGACCACCAGCACGCCCTGCCATCCTGTCGCGACGATCGGGACCAGAGCCGCCTTATCCGGAGCGATGGACCAGGCGCCGCCGGGAAGGGGTTTCCCGAAGCGATCTCCCAGCCCTTCCATCAGCATGGCATCGCCGCCGGAAAGCGCCTTCTCCAGAGGCCAAGGGGCGCTCTCGCCCGCCACGATCCGCGCTGGGGCGGCCGGATGCTCCGAGCCGATTCCGCTCGCGCCCGCCAGCACGAAGGCGTTGCCCGCCTCTTCCGCCATATAGATGAGAGCGAAAGGCAGATCCCGCAAATCGCTTCCCAAAGCCCGCGCCGAGCGGGCGCACGCTTCATGGCCGCTGCGCGCTTCGGCGGCCGCCGTCGCCAGTTCGCGCAGCAATGCGAGCTGACGCTCCCCGATGACGCGTTGGGTATCGTCCGCATTGGCGCAGATGATGCCGCCGGGCAGCCCGTTATCGTCGGGAATCGGGCTGTAGGAGAAGGTGTAGTAGGTCTCCTCCGGATAGCCGTTGCGCTCCATGATCAGGAGCTGTTCCTCGGAATAGGTGCCTTCGTCGCCGGCGAGAGCGGTGGCGAGCATGGGCTGGATGTCGGGCCAGATTTCGCTCCACACCTCCGCAGTCGGCCGGCCGAGCGCCCAGGGATGCTTGCCGCCGATGATCGACTTGTAGGCGTCGTTGTAGAGATAGGTGAGCTTCTCGCCCCAACCGATCCACATCGGCTGGCGCGAGGTGAGCATGATGCGCACCGCCGTCCGTAAACTGCGCGGCCAATGCTCGGGAGGGCCGAGCGGCGTGGCCGACCAATCATGGGCGCGCATCAGCGCACCCAGTTCGCCCCCGCCGGCGAGCACGTCGATATCACCGGCCGCCGTCATCGGGCGGCCCGCGCCATCCTCCATTCAACGCCCCCTGTTACACAGCCTCTGGCGTCGGCCTGAAAACGATAGTGACAGAATGACTTATGGCAAGACGCAAGTTGTCCGGCCGATACGAACCGCCCCATCAGGATTTGTGCTTATGCTCGGGCTTGCCCTTGCGCTTGGTGTGGGCGAGCTCCTCGAGCTGCTTCTCGCTCATCGACTCCTCCATATGCCTGGAAGGGCCCTTGAGCTTGGATTTAGGCTCGTCGCCGCGCTTGGCGGCGAGCGCTGCGCCGGCAGCCTTTTGCTGCGCTTTGGACTTGGCGGGCATGGCTCTTCCTCCCTGGAGATCGCAGGTTCAACGCACGACCTCCCCGCGCCAGTTCCGAAGGCGGGAACAAAGCACAAGCGCCATGCTTTCCATGCGGCGTCGATCCACGAACGAGAAAAAGGGGATCGGATGACGGATCGCGGCAAGAGGATCGATCGAAGGCAGCTTCTCGCGCTGGGCGCGACGGCGGGCACGGCGGTGGCCGCCGGGATCGTATCCGCTCACGACGGCATGCTGGGCGGTCCCAGCGAGACGATCACCCGCACGCTGCCCTGGCAGGACGGCATGGCCGACGCGCCCGACGACGGGGTGAAGGCCGATCTTTCCTTCCTGAACGCCGCCGAGATGGGCTTCGTCGCCGCCGCCGCCGATCGCCTGATCCCGCCCGACGAAACCGGGCCGAGCGCATCCGAGGCGGGCGTTCCCACCTTCATCGACCGGCAGCTCGCCGGGGGATACGGCCAGGGCCATCATTTCTATCTCGGCGGCCCCTGGCCCAAGGGCACGCCCACCCAGGGCTATCAGAGCCGCTACGCCCCCGCCCAATTCTACCGCGCCGCGATCGCCGCGATCGAGAAGCATGTGGGGGACAACAACTCGGGCAAGGCGTTCAAAAATCTGGACCCGGATCAGCAGGATGCGCTGCTCAAGAATCTGGAGGGCGGCAAGGTCGATCTGGGCGCGATTGACGGGAAAGAGTTCTTCACCGTCTTCCTCCAGAATGTGAAGGAAGGCTATTTCAGCGATCCGATCTACGGCGGCAACCGCGACATGGCCGCCTGGAAGATGATCGGCTTTCCCGGCGCGCATTACGACTATACCGATTGGGTGAGCCGCCACGGCCAGCCGGTTCCCATCAAGTTGGTGAGCCTTGTCGGCCGCCCCGGCTGGCAAAAGGCCTGAGCCGGTGGCGACCACGCTCAAGCCGGTCGACGTAGTGCTGGTCGGCTTCGGGTGGGCGGGTTCGATCATGGCGCAGCAGCTTTGCGACGCCGGACTGGGCGTGCTCGCGCTCGAACGCGCCGGCGCGCGCTCCACCTCCGCCAACTTCGCCACCACCTTCGATCAGGACGAGCTGCGCTACATGTGGCGGCATCACCTGTTCCAGAATGTCGCCTATTCGACGCTCACATTCCGCAACAACGTCAACCAGCAGGCGCTGCCGATACGGCATCTGGGCGCGTTTCTGCCGGGCACCGGCGTCGGCGGCGCGGGGGTCCACTGGAACGGGCAGACCTGGCGTTATCTGGAGACCGACTTCAAGATCCGCAGCCACAATGCCGCGCGCTACGGGCAGGCGGCGGTCAAGGATCTGACGGTCGAGGATTTCCCGCTCGGCTATCAGGACCTCGAGCCCTATTACACCATGTTCGAGAAGGTCTGCGGCATCTCGGGCAAGGCGGGCAATCTGAAGGGAGCGAAGCAGCCCGGCGGCAACCCGTTCGAAGGGCCGCGATCGGAGGACTATCCCACCCCGCCGATGCCGATGACCTACGCGCCCGCGATGTTCGCCGAGGCCGCAGCGAGCATGGGCTATCACCCCTTCCCGCACCCTTCCGCCAATCTCTCACAGCCTTACGTCAATCCGTTCGGCGTGCAGCTCAACGCCTGCACCTTCTGCGGCTTTTGCGAGAAGTTCGGCTGCGGCAACTATTCCAAATCATCACCCCAGACGACGCTGATCCCCTATGTGCTGCTCAAGCCCAATTTCGAGCTGCGCACCGAATGCGAGGTGCTGAAGGTGGAGCGCACGCCGGACGGCAAGCGCGCCACCGGCGTCACCTATATCGACAGTTCGGGCGCGGAATATTTCCAGCCGGCGCACCTGGTGATCCTGACCGCCTATCAGCTCCACAACGTCCACCTGATGCTGCTCTCCGGCATCGGCAAACCCTATGATCCGGCGACCGGAGAGGGCGTGGTCGGCAAGAATTACTGCTATCAGACGATGAGCTCGGTCGAGGTGTTCTTCGAGGACAAGCTGCTCAATCCCTTCATCGGATCGGGCGCGCTCGCCTCGGTGATCGACGATTTCAACGGGGACAATTTCGATCATTCGGGGCTCGGCTTCATCGGCGGGGCCTATATCGCCGCACTGGTGACGGGGGCGCGGCCGATCGAGATGACGCGCGTGCCCGAAGGCGTCTCCAAATGGGGGCTGGAGTGGAAGCGCGCGGCCGCCAGATATTTCCTGCGCAACTTTTCTATCTCGGTGCACGGATCGAGCTACGCGCAACGCGGCAACTATCTCGATCTCGACCCCACTTATCGCGATCAGTTCGGCCGGCCGATGCTGCGCATGACCTTCGATTTCCCTGAAAACGACCTCAGAATGACCGATTACGTCACCGACAAGGCGGCGGAGGTGGCGCGCGCTATGGGGGCGAGCAGCGTCCACGCCAAGAAGCGCAAGGGCCCGTTCGACATCGTGCCCTATCAGACCACGCACAATGTCGGCGGCACGATGATGGGGACGAACCCGACCAACAGCGTGGTCAACCGCTACGGGCAGAGCTGGGACGTGCCCAACCTGTTCGTCACCGGCGCGGGGCTCTACCCCCAGAACGCCGGCTATAACCCCACCGGCACGCTCGCCGCGCTCGCTTATTACGCGGCGGACGCGATCAGGAACCAGTATCTGAAGGCGCCCGGCGCGCCGCTGGTGCAGGCATGAGCCGCCCGCGCGGGTGGCGGCTGGCGGCGTGGATCATCGGGATCATCATCCTGATTCTGATCCTGATCGTGATCGGCTCCTGGTTCTGGGTGAGGGCGGAGGCGGCCCATGTTCCGCCCGAGCCGCCGCCCGCCCCGATCGCGCTGCTCGCCCGGCCCATACCCCCCGGCCCGCAGGCCGCCCTGCTCGAACGCGGGCGCTATCTGACGATCGCGGGGGATTGCGTATCCTGCCATACCCGCAAAGGCGGCCGCCCCTTCGCCGGAGGGCTGGGGCTGCCGACGCCGTTCGGGGTGATCTATACGCCCAACATCACCGGAGACAGGCAGTACGGCATCGGCGCGTGGACGGAGGACCAGTTCTACCGCACGCTCGATCACGGCGTCGTGGGCGACGGGGATCATCTCTATCCCGCCTTCCCCTACACGCATTTCACCCTGGTGACGCGCGCCGACGCGGATGCGATCCTCGCCTATCTGAAGACCGTGCCGCCGGCGCGCTACACACCGCCCGGCAACCTGCTTCCCTTTCCGGTGGATATAAGGGCGAGCATGATCGCCTGGAACGCGCTGTTCTTCGACAACAAGGCTTTCCGGCCCGATCCGAACCGCCCCGCGCAATGGAACCGCGGGGCCTATCTGGTGGAGGGGCTCGCCCATTGCGGCGCCTGCCACACCCCGCGCAACATCGCGGGTTCGGAAGAGGAGGACAAGAATCTCCAGGGGGCCGAGCTCAACCAGTGGGTCGCGCCCGATCTCACCGGCAATCCGCGCACCGGGCTCGGCCGCTGGAGCGCTGACGATATCGCCCAATATCTCCGCGCCGGGCGCAACGCCCACTCCAATGCGGCGGGGCCGATGGCGGAGGTCGTCTCCTACTCCACCTCGCTGCTTTCCGACGCCGATCTGCAGGCGATCGCGACCTATCTCAAGAGCCTGCCGCCGAGCCCGACCGAAGCCTCCCACGCGCCCGATCCGCTGGCGATGGAGCGCGGGGCCAATATCTTCTCGGACGCCTGCGCCTCCTGTCATCTTTCGGACGGGCGCGGCCATCCGGGCTTTTTGCCGCCGCTTTCGGGCAGCGGCATCGCCCAGCAGCGCGACCCGACCGGCATTCTCCACCTGATCCTGGCGGGCGGGCGCACCGGCCCGACCACGACGCACCCCTCCGCCTTCACCATGCCGAGCTTCGCCTGGAAGCTGAGCGATCAGGAGATCGCCGACGTCGCCACATTCGTCCGCAACAGCTGGGGCAACCGCGCCGAGCCCGTCCCGGCCGACAAGGTGAAGGATCTGCGCAGAAAGCTGAAGCTGGTGAAGCCGCTGACCGTCACCGCCGCCCGGTGAAGTCCGATCCTATTCCGTAGCGGCAAGGTCGCGCCCCTTAGTCTCGCGGGCGGCGAGCGCGGTGATGCCGCTGATCGCGCAGGCGACGGCGACGTAGAGCGCGACAGGCCAGATCGAATGCGTCGCCCGATACAGCGCCAGCGCGATCACCGGCGCGAGCGAACCGGCGACGATCGAGGTGAGTTGGTAGGCGATCGACACGCCCGAATATCTGAGCCGCGTCGGGAACAGCTCGGCGATGAAGGCGGCCTGCGGCCCGTACATCGCGCCGTGGAGGATCAGCCCGCCGATTACCGCGACGACGATCGCCGCCGGGCTTCCCGTTCTCAGCAGCGCGAAAAAGGCGAAGATCCACGCCACCAGTCCGAAGCCGCCCAGCGCATAGACGGGGCGACGGCCGATCCTGTCCGAAAGGATGCCGAACAGCGGGATGGCGACAAACTCGGCCGCCGCGCCGATCAGCAGCGCGACAAGCGCGATATCCTTCCCCTGCCCCGTCACCTCGGTCAGATAGGTCACGGAAAAGGCGGTGAGGATGTAATAGACGATATTCTCGCCGATCCGGAGCCCCGCGCCGATCGCGAGCCCGCTCGGCGCCTCGCGCAGCACGTCCAGCGCCGGCCAGCGCGAGGGCGGGGTTTCGGCGCGCTGCTCCTCGAACATCGGCGGTTCGGGCACGGCGGAGCGCACCCACCAGCCGATCGCCACCAGCACGACCGAGAGCAGGAAGGCGATGCGCCAGCCCCAGGCGGTGAACGCTGCGTCGCTCACCAGCCCCGCGATCAGCGCCATCACGCC
>DASSTK010000200.1:0-3974 GCA_035707945.1 Sphingomonas sp. | reverse complement strand
CGATTGCGGGATCGAGGCCGCGCCGCCCGTCGCCGCCATCTCGCGGGCATTGGCGGTCTGGTGATCGTCCATCGCGGAAGGCAGCGGCACGAGGATGGCGGGGCGGCCGGCGGCGGTCAGCTCGGCGATGGTCGACGCGCCGGATCGGCCGACGAACAGATGCGCCCAGCCCAGCCGATCGGGAATATCCTCCAGATAGGTGGCGCAATCGGCGGGGATGTCGAGCTCAGCGTAGCGGGCGCGGACCTGCTCGATATCCTCGGGCCTGCACTGCTGCGTCACCTGAAGCCGCTGGCGCAGCACGATGGGCAGCAGGCCCAGCGCATCGGGGACGACATGGGAGAGGATGTTGGCCCCCTGGCTGCCGCCGGTGACGAGCAGGCGGAAGATGCCGTCCTCGGTGAGCGGCGGATAGGGCTGATCGCGAAGCGCCAGCACTTCGGCGCGGACCGGATTGCCGACCACCACCGGCTCCACGCCGCGCGGCACGCGATCGACGCGACGATAGGCGGTCGCCAGCACCTTCACCCGCCGCGCCAACAGCCGGTTGACGCGGCCGAGCACGGCGTTCTGCTCATGCAGCGCGGTCGGCAGCTTGAGCGAGAGGGCGGCGAGCAGGGCGGGCAGCGCCGGATAGCCGCCGAAACCCACCACGGCGGCGGGCGCGCACTCGCGGATCAGCGCGCGCGCCGCCTTGCGCCCCGCCCAGACGCCCTTCGCCGCCTTGGCCCAGCCGAGCAGGCCGCCGACCAGCCGCCCGGCGGGCAGCACATGCACGTCGACGCCCTGGAACAGCCCCGGAATCCGCGCACCCCGCGCGTCCGTCACCAGGGTGACGCCGTGGCCGCGCCGCATCAGCTCCTCGGCGAGCGCGTGCGCCGGGATCATATGACCGCCGGTGCCGCCGGCGGCGAGCAGGAAATGGCGTCGGTTGAAGGCGGGCCTGATGCTCACCGGGTCTTGTTCCACGTCACGACATAAGGGGAGCGCGTCAGATACGGATTCCGGCGCGTGAACGCCAGCAGCAGCCCGAAGCCCATCGACAGCGCCACCATCGACGATCCGCCGTAGGATATGAAAGGCAGGGTCATGCCCTTGGAAGGCGCGAGCTGCACGTTCACCGCCATGTTGATGATCGCCTGCGCGCCGAACTCGGTGGCGAGGCCGGCGGCGGCGAGCAGCAGGAAATTATCCTCCTCGTCCAGCAGCTTCACGAACACGCGGACCAGGATCGCGACATAGATGAGCGCGATGGCGATGCAGGCGATCACCCCGAACTCCTCGCCGATCACCGAGAAGATATAGTCGGTATGCGGCTCGGGCAGGCGGAACTTCATGGTGCCGCCGCCCGGCCCGGTGCCGAACAGGCCGCCGTGCATCAGGGTGCGGCGCGCCGAATCCACCTGATAGGTGTCGCCGGACTGGAACAGGAAATTGTTGATGCGGATCCGCGCCACCGAATAGAAGCAATAGGCCGCGATCACCGCCGCGACGCCCATGCCGCCCAGCGCCGCCAGACCTTTCAGCGGCGCGCCCGAGAGCATCAGCAGCGCCGCCCACATCAGCAGGAACATCACCGTCTGGCCGAAATCGGGCTGCTTCATCAGGCAGGCGGCGATCAGGCCGGTGACGACGAAGCTGATCGGCACCACCGGCAGGCTGCGATCCTTCTGCTTGAGCGACAGCAGCCACGCCATCGCGACGACATAGAGCGGCTTCAGGAACTCGGAGGGCTGGATCTGCAGGCCGCCCGCGCCGAGCCAGCGCCGCGCGCCGTTCACCTCATGCCCGATCACGGGGGTGAGCGCGAGCAGCAGCAGGAACACGCCCGCGCCGAGCAGGGACAGCCGCCGCGCCGCATCCTTGGGCAGCATCGAGACGACCACCATCACCGGGATGCCGATCGCCAGCCAGACGCACTGGCGGTAGAAATAATAGAGCGGCGGGAAGGTGAGCGAGCTATCCGAATAGCGGACGGCCGCCGCGGGGGAAGCCGCCGCCACCGCGATCAGGCCGACGCCGATCAGCACCGTGACGAGCGCGAGCAGCACGCGGTCGATCTCCCAAAACCAGCGGCCCACCGCCGAGCGATCGGCGCGGCCGAGGCGATGCGCCTCGCCGCGCTTCAATCGCCCCTTGCGGGCCTGACGGGTGCTGATCGCGTCCATCTTCATGGCCTGTCCCCCGATGGCCGTGCATGGTCAAGCATGGCGACCGCGACGCGGAACGCCTCGCCCCGCGCCTCATAGTCGCTGAACTGATCGTAGGAGGCGCAGGCCGGCGAGAGCAGCACCGTCTCGCCCGGCCGCGCCACCGCGCCCGCCAGCTTCACCGCATCGGGGAGCGTGTGGGCGCGGGTGACGGCGACGCCTTCGCGCGCCAGGATGTCGGCGAACAGATCGGTCGCCTCGCCGATGGTGTAGGCGGCGACGACATGGCCGAACCAGGGCCTGCAGGCGTCGAGATCGTCGGTCTTGCGGCGGCCGCCCAGAATCCAGTGGACTTTGGGATAAGCGCCCAGCGCCGGCGCGGCGGAGGTGGCGTTGGTGGCCTTGCTGTCGTTGACGTAAAGCACGCCGTCCACCTCGGCGACGCGCTCCATCCGGTGCGGCAGGCCGGGATAGGTGCGCAGAGCCGCCTCGATCGCGGCCATGTCGATACCGAGAGCGCGCGCCGCCGTGGTGGCGACGGCGATATTCTGCGCGTTGTGCGGACCTTGCAGGGCAGGCCAGGCGGACTGATCCCGAACGTCCGCCGCCGACACGGGGACGACGGTGGGGCCGATCGGCGGCATCGGCATTCCCACCGGGCCGCCCAGCATGCCCTCCATCGCCAGCGGGGCGACGGGCGGAGTCCGCAGCCGATCAACGATCCCGCGCGTCTCCTCGTCGTCGACGGCGATCACGGCGATGTCGCCCGGCCGCTGCATCGCAAACAGCCGCGCCTTGGAGGCGGCATAGGCCTCGAACCCATCGTAGCGATCGAGATGATCCGGCGTGATGTTGGTCAGCACGGCAATATCGCAATCGAGGCTGTGGGTGAGGTCGATCTGGAAGCTGGAAAGCTCCAGCACATAGACGCCGCCTTCGGGCAACGGCTCCTGCCCCAGAATCGGCAGGCCGATATTGCCGCCGAGCGTGGTCGGCAGCCCCGCCGTCTTGCAGATATGGTGAATGAGCGCGGTGACGGTCGATTTGCCGTTGGTGCCGGTGACGCCGACGACCTTGTGGGCGGGCAGCGAGGCGCGCGCCTGGGCGAACAGCTCGATATCGCCGATGATCGGCACGCCCTGCTCGCGCGCCTTCGCGGCGATCGGGTGGGTATTGAGCGGCACGCCGGGCGAGACGACGATGCCGTCGAAGCCGGCGAGCGAGATGGCGAGAGGATCGGCGAAGCTCAGCTCCCCCTCCCCTTCAGGGGAGGGGGTCGGGGGGTGGGGCATGTCTGCGAAGGGCGTCTCTCCACTCACAGGCCCCACCCCAACCCAGTTTCGGGTGAAACTGCCCCCGGCAGTTTCAGGTCGATCCGGGGGATCGACCGACCCGAAACTCCTGAAGGGGAGGGGCCTAAGGGCGGCGCGCGCTTCCTCCCGCGAATCCCACGCCGTCACCTTCGCCCCGCTCGCCAGCAGGGCGCGGACCGTCGCCTGGCCGGAGCGGGCGAGGCCCAGCACCGCGTAGCGCTTGCCGGAAAAGGCGGGGCTGGCGATCACCTGAGCTTCAGCGTGGCGAGGCCCGCCAGCGCCAGCACGAAGGAAATGATCCAGAAGCGGATCACCACGGTCGGCTCGGACCAGCCGATCTGCTCGAAATGATGGTGGATCGGGGCCATCTTGAACACGCGCTTGCCGGTGCGCTTGTAGAAGAACACCTGGATGATGACGCTCATCGCCTCGACCACGAACAGGCCGCCGACGATCCCCAGCACGATCTCGTGATGCGCCACCACCGCGATCGCGCCGAGCGCGCCGCCCA
>DASSTK010000199.1:0-2606 GCA_035707945.1 Sphingomonas sp. | reverse complement strand
CCGCGTGATGCCTGCTTCCTGGACGTAACTTGGCATGTCATCAGCAGAGAAGATTGCTCGAACGTCCGGAATGGGCACGCCGAGAGCCACCGGCATGCTGAGCTGGGCAGCCAAGATAATCCAGAGCATCGATAAAGGTTTACAGGCTGACGGAGCCTTGTCGAGGCGTTGCGGCAGCTACGGGTCGAACTCGGTCGCGGCAACTTTGGGTCGAAAGCTCACGTAAGCAACAAGCGCCGATCATCTCTCTTGAATGTTCCGATGCTGCCGCACCCCTGGCCCAGCGGCCATGCCCGTCGCTTTGGCGCGGACAAGGAGAAGTACAAATAACCTATCTGGCACATTACTATTGACATAAATGCTCCTTTGTGGCACCTACGCGGCAAGTGGCGGATTCGGGTGTGGATAAGGACCAGTCGGAGATCGGCGGCACCAGGGGGCGCCGCGTTCAGAAGCGGGCGGCGCGGGGATCGCGCAAGGTTGAGCCCAGGCGCAACGGCTTCACCGAGGCGAAGCGGCGCAAGTTCCTCAACCATTTCGCGGCGACCTGCAACGCCAAGGCGGCGGCGCGCGCGGCGGGCGTATCCAATTCCACCGTCCATGAGTGGCGGCGCAAGAACGAACGGTTCCGCGCCGATTTCTACGCGGCGCTGGAGCTCGGCTATGCCGAGATCGAGGCGGAGCTGGTGCGGGAATCGAAACGCTCGCTGAAGCCCAGGCCCGATCCCAAGGCCCCGCCGCTGGTGGATCCGAAGACGGCGCTGTCGGTGCTCGAATCCTACCGGCGCAATGGCAACCGGCGCCCCGGAGACGTTCTGCCGCAAAGGTCCGACGTCGAACAGGTGCGGGCGCGGCTGGAGACGGCGATGCGGGCCTTGGCGTTGCTGCCGGATGCGGAGGGCGGCGAGGGAGAGGGCGAGGCCTGAGATGCGAAGTCGAGCGGTGGAGGCTTGCGGCCAGGCCCCTCCACCACTCAGCTCCGCTGAGCGGTCCCCCTCCCCACGAGCTGCGCTCGCAGGGAGGAGCTTTAAGCTGATCGAAGTGCGGGAGATGATGCGCGTGCTGGCGAAGTGCGCGCCGGAGGTGCGGGCGCGGGTGTGGGATTCGCTGTCGGCTTCCGACCTGCGCGGCCTCGAGGAGGACTGGGACTGGAAGGCGCTCGAGGGGCAGTGCGAGCCCGAGGGCGGGTGGCGCAACTGGCTGATCCTGGCCGGCCGCGGATTCGGCAAGACGCGCACGGGGGCCGAATGGGTGCTGGCGCGGGCACGGGAGACGCCTGGCGCCAGAATCGCGCTGGTCGGCGGAAGCCTCGACGAGGTCGCGGAGATCATGATCGAGGGCGAAAGCGGGCTCCTGGCCTGCGCGCGGACCGGTGAGAAGCTCGTGTGGCGATCGACCCTCGGCAAGCTCAAGCTCCCCAACGGAGGGGTGGCGATCGCTTATTCCGGGGCCAGCCCCGACCGGCTGCGCGGACCGCAGCACCATTTCGCCTGGGCCGACGAAATCGCCAAATGGCAATATCCGGACGAGAGCTGGGACAATCTGCAGATGGGATTGAGGCTGGGCGAGCATGCGCGCGCCGTGGCGACGACCACGCCGCGTCCAATACCGCTGATCCACCGGTTGATGGCCGACGCGGAGACGGTGACGACCGGCGGACGGACCTTCGACAACCCGCATTTGCCGAGGAGCTTCGTCGCAGCGATGGAGCGAGCCTATGCCGGCTCTCGGCTCGGACGGCAGGAGCTGGACGGAGTCGTGCTCGGGGAAGCGGAAGGGGCGCTGTGGACCCGCGCGGTGATCGAATCGCGGCGGTGCGCGATGCCGCGGCGGGAGGAGCTGCGGCGGGTGGTGGTCGGGGTCGACCCGCCCGCCGGCGACGCGGGCGCTTGCGGGATCGTGGTTTGCGGATTGCTGCGCGACGGGCGCGGCGCGGTGCTGGCCGACTGCAGCATCGCCGGCGCGAGGCCCGAGGGCTGGGCCGCGCGCGTCGCCGCCGCCTTCAGCGCCTGGTCGGCGGACCGGGTCGTCGCCGAGGCCAACAACGGCGGACGGATGGTGGAATCGGTGTTGCGGACGGCCGCTCCGGGGCTGCCGATCAGGCTGGTGCATGCGAGCCACGGCAAGAGTGCGCGGGCGGAGCCGGTGGCGGCGGCGTTCGAGACCGGCCGCTGCCTGTTCGCCGGCGGCTTTCCGGAACTGGAAGACGAGCTGACGGCGCTGACGCCGGCGGGTTTCTCCGGCGGCCGCTCGCCGGACCGGGCGGACGCGATGGTATGGGCGCTAACCGAGCTGGTGGTGAACCTGCCGCCGGAGCCGCGGGTGCGGGCGCTTTAAAGGAGGGGGCCGTCACGCGAGTGAATCGCGTGACGTCGGACGGGCTCGCTCGGCCTAGGCCTCACGCCCCGCCGGCCGGCTTTCGCGCTCTCTTCGACATAAGCTCACGTTCGCTTCGCGAACCCTCACTTATGCTCGGGCGCTCAAGCGAGCGCCTTCTCGTAAATCCGGTAGCGGTGATTGACCCGCGCGCCGGGGAGCTCGGCGATCGACAGCATTCCCTTGTTGTCCTCGAGGATCCAGCCGAACTCGCCGGTGCCGATGCCGAA
>DASSTK010000198.1:0-2839 GCA_035707945.1 Sphingomonas sp. | reverse complement strand
CTCCCCTTCAGGAGCACCGGGTCGGCCATGCCCCCGGCATGGCCTAAACAGCACGGGGTGCTGTTTACCCGATGCTGGGTTGGGGTGGGGCGCTCGCCGCTCATCCCACGCTCCCCTCCAGCGAGATCCCCAGCAGCTTCTGCGCCTCCACCGCGAATTCCATCGGCAGTTGCTGCAGCACCTCGCGGGCGAAGCCGTTGACGATCAGGGCCACCGCCTCCTCGGCGTCCAGCCCGCGGCTCATCGCGTAGAAAAGCTGGTCGTCCGAAATCTTCGACGTGGTCGCCTCATGCTCGATCTGGGCGCTCGGGTTCTTCACCTCGATATAGGGCACCGTGTGCGCGCCGCATTTGTCGCCCAAGAGCAGCGAATCGCACTGGGTGAAGTTGCGCACCCCTTCCGCGCCCGCGTTCACCCGCACCAGCCCGCGATAGGTGTTGTCCGATCGCCCCGCCGAGATGCCCTTGGACACGATCGTCGAGCGCGAGCCCTTGCCCAGATGCACCATCTTGGTGCCGGTGTCGGCCTGCTGGCGGTTGGTGGTGACGGCGACCGAGTAGAACTCGCCCACCGACTCCTCCCCCTTCAGGATGCAGGAGGGGTATTTCCAGGTGATCGCCGATCCCGTCTCCACCTGCGTCCATGAAATCTTGGAGCGCGCGCCCGCGGCCATCCCGCGCTTGGTGACGAAATTATAGATGCCGCCCTTGCCTTCGGCGTCGCCTGGATACCAGTTCTGCACGGTCGAATATTTGATCTCCGCGTCGTCGTGCGCGTAGAGCTCGACCACGGCGGCGTGGAGCTGGTTCTCGTCGCGCTGCGGCGCGGTGCAGCCTTCGAGATAGGAGACGTAAGCGCCCTTGTCGGCGACGATCAGCGTGCGCTCGAACTGGCCGGTATTCTCGGCGTTGATGCGGAAATAGGTGCTGAGCTCCATCGGGCAGCGCACGCCTTCGGGGATGTAGACGAAGGTGCCGTCTGAGAAGACCGCGCTGTTCAAGCAGGCGAAATAATTGTCGCGCTGGGGCACGACGCTGCCGAGATATTTTCGAACGAGATCGGGATATTCCCGGATCGCCTCGCTGATCGAAAGGAAGATGACGCCCGCCTTCTTCAGCTCTTCGCGGAAGGTGGTCGCGACCGAAACCGAATCGAACACCGCATCCACCGCCACCTTGCGCGCGCCCTCGACCCCGGCGAGCACCTTCTGCTCCTCGATCGGGATGCCGAGCTTCTCGTAGGTACGGCGGATTTCGGGATCGAGCTCGTCGAGCGAGGCCAGCGAGGGCTTCTTCTTCGGCTCGGCGTAATAATAGGCGTCCTGGTAATCGATCGGCGGGATGGTGAGCTTGGCCCAGCTCACCTCCTCCATCGTCAGCCAGGCGCGATAGGCCTTCAGGCGCCAGTCGAGCATCCACTCCGGCTCGCGCTTCTTGGCGGAGATGAAGCGAACGATATCCTCGCTCAGCCCCTTGGGCGCGAACTCCTGCTCGATCGCGGTGTTGAAGCCCCACTCATAGGTGGAGAGCTTCTCCGCGGCAGCGAGCGCTTCCTGATTCCTGCTGGCCATGCTCAAGCGATCTCCACTGCCGTCTCGGCCCGCGCGGGCGGGCTTTCAGCCAGATTGGCAAGGCTCACCCGCGCGAAGGCGTCGCGCACCGCCTCGTTCACCACGCCCCAGTGCGGGCGCACCTGGCAGGTCCGTTCCAGCGCGCAATCGTGCCGCTCCTCGATGCAGCAGGTGAGCGCGATCGGCCCCTCCACCGCCTCGACGATATCGGCGAGGCTGATCGCGTCCGCCGCGCGGGCCAGTACGAAGCCGCCGCCGCTGCCGCGGGTCGAGCCGAGCAGGCCCGCGCCCGCCAGCCGGCCCATCAGCTTCTGCGCGGTGGGCAGCGGCACGCCCGTCTCCACCGCCAGGCAGGCGGCGGAAAGCCGCGCGTCCGGCCCGTGGCGGGCGGCGGCGGCCATCATCACCACCGCATAATCGGCCATGTTGGACAGGCGCATCGCTCGGCCCCGACTCCAAAATCGGATCAATTCCGTCTGATTGCCATGTGGTCGCCCGAAGGCTTCCGGTCAAGCCCCGGCGGGGTGGCGGGAGCCGGTCCCTGCGGACGCGCTTCGCCAGCCTTGCTCCACCATGCCACATCAGCGCGCTGCTGTCAACAGAAATAACCGATCTGGTTACAGACCCGCCGCGCGGCGGTTCCGGCTTTTGACAGGCGCGGCGCGCTCCCATACCGGCGGAAGCGATGCCGCTCTACCCCCTTTTTCGCCCGTTGATTTTCGCGCTGAACGCCGAGCGCGCGCACCGGCTCACCATCGCCGCGCTGGAGAGGCTGCCGGCGCGCAAGCCCCCCGCCTTCAATCCGCGCCTCAAGGTTCGGGTGGCGGGGCTCGATTTCCCGTCGCCGGTCGGCCTCGCCGCCGGGTTCGACAAGGATGCCCGCGCGGCCGACGCCATGCTGGGCCTGGGCTTCGGCTTCGTCGAGGTCGGCACGCTGACCCCCCGCCCGCAGGCGGGAAACCCGAAGCCGCGCCTGTTCCGGCTGGCCGAGGACCATGCCGTCATCAACCGCATGGGCTTCAACAACGGCGGGCAGGAAGCCGCCTTCCACCGGCTGGAGAAGCGGCGGCGCACCGGGATCGTCGGCGTCAATGTCGGGGCCAACAAGGATTCGCCCGATCGCATCGCCGATTATGTCGAGGGCGTGCGGGCGATGGCCTCGGTCGCGGATTACCTCACCATCAACATCTCGTCCCCCAACACGCCCGGCCTGCGCGCGCTCCAGCAGGGGGAGGCGCTGGACGCGCTGCTCCGCGCGGTGACGGCGGC
>DASSTK010000197.1:0-11382 GCA_035707945.1 Sphingomonas sp. | reverse complement strand
ACGATGCGGGCGGTGACGGCGGTGACGGCAGGGTGAAGGTCTGTCATCTCTACTCTTCCGTGCTCCGGCGAATGCCGGAGCGTTGGATATGAGCGTCGCGCTCGCCGCCAAAGCTCCGGCTTTCGCCGGAGCACAGGCGTCAGGGCATCTCGCTCCAGTGGATGTCGATCGGCTGCTCGGCGTCGGCCAGCACCCGGCCGATCGGCCAATCCGATTTCGTCCCCTGCTCCAGCGCCTCTTCCAGCACCCGCTTCTTCTCCGCGCCCGCGATCGTCAGCATGATCGCGCGCGCCGACAGGATCGCCGAGCGCGTCAGCGTGACCCGCGCCACCGGCGCCTCGGGCGGCAGCGGATCGGGCACGAGGCCGATCGCCCGCTTGGGCGAGGACAGCGCCTCGTCATATTGCTCGCCGTGAAATATCGAAGCGGTGTGACCGTTGGTCCCCATGCCGAGCCAGATCAGATCGGGCGGCCATTTGAGATCGGAAAGGCGCGCGTTCGCCGCCTCGCCCGCCTGCCGCACGCCGAGCTCGGCGCTGGCGATCGGCACGACGCGCGCGCCCAGCGGCATGAAATGGGTGGCGAGAAGCCGCGCGTTGCTGAGCGCATTATCCACCGGCACCAGCCGATCGTCGCCGGGGATGATCGTCACCCGTTTCCACGGGAACTTCTGCTTCTTCAGCCGTTCGAAGATGGGAATCGGCGATTTGCCGCCGGGCAGCGCCAGCAGGCACTCGTTGCGGGCGTCCAGCGCGCTTTCGATGATGAAGCCGACATCGCCCGCGACGGCCTCGGCCATCTCGTCCGGCGTTTCATAATCCCACCATTCGGCTTCAATCATGCCAATGCACTCCATCTCGTTCGGTGAGCGCGATTCCCGCGGAGGGGCCCCAGGTGCCCGCGCCATAAGGCCGGGGGGTGACGTTCGCCGCCGCCCAGCCGTCCCGGATCGCGTCGATCCATTCCCATTGCGCCTCCACCTCGTCGCGGCGCACGAACAAGGTGGGGTCGCCCTCGATCAAATCCAGCAGCAGCCGCTCATAGGCGATGCGGCGGCGAAAGCCCGCGAAGGCTGTGGTGAGCGAAAGATCGAGCGGCACCTCGCGGAGCCTTATGCCTTCGCGATCCAACCCCGGCTCCTTGGCCATCACCAGCAGGCGGATATTCTCCTCGGGCTGAAGGCGGATCAGCAGCTTGTTGGGCTGCAGCACCGCGCCGCGGCTGGCGAAGATCGAATGCGGCACATCGCGGAACTGGATGTAGATTTCCGAATGGCGGCTGGGCAGCCGCTTGCCGGTGCGCAGATAGAAGGGCACACCGTGCCAACGCCAGTTGTCGACATGCGCCTTCACCGCGACGAAGGTTTCGGTGGTGGAGGGCTTGCCGAGCTCGTCGAGATAGCCGGGCACCGCCTTCCCGCCGATCGCGCCCTCGGTATATTGGCCCGTCACCGAATGGCTCGCCGCCGTGGCCCGGTCGATCGGCCTGAGCGAGCGGAGCACCTTCACCTTCTCGTCGCGCACCGCCGCGGGGCCGAGCTGCGCGGGCGCCTCCATCGCCACCAGGGCGAGGAGCTGGAGCATATGGTTCTGCACCATGTCCCTGAGCGCGCCGACCCCGTCATAATAGGAGACGCGGCCTTCCAGCCCCACCGTTTCCGAGACGGTGATCTGAACATGCTCGATCCCCTGCGCGTTCCACAACGGCTCGAACAGGCGGTTGCCGAAGCGGAGCGCCAGCAGGTTCTGCACCGTTTCCTTGCCGAGATAATGGTCGATCCGGAAGGTGCGCTGCTCGGGATAGGCGTCCGCCACCGCGTCGTTGATCTCGCGCGAGGAGGCGAGATCGTGGCCAAGCGGCTTTTCGAGGCCAATGCGGACATTGGGCCCGTCGAGCCCCGCGCGTTTCAGCCCCTCGATGGTCGATCGGAACAGCGAAGGCGCGGTCGAGAGATAGATGGCGGTATGCTGATCGCGGTTCTTGCCCATCTTCTCGGCAAGCGCGGTGAAGCTTTCGGGTTTGGAAGCGTCAAGCGAGACATAGCTGAGCCGCGCGAGGAAGCCCGGCACCGCGTCCGGCGCGCGCGCTTCGGGCGACAGGAACCGATCGAGCGCCTCGGCCGCGAGCTTGCGGAACGCCTCGTCATCGAGATCGGAGCGCGCCGTGCCGATGATCTTGAGTTCGGGCGCGATCAGCTTTTCGGCGTGGAGCGAGAAGAGCGAGGGCAGCAGCATCCGCTGCGAAAGATCGCCGGTCGCGCCGAACAGCAGCAATCGGGTCGCCGGCTGCAGCGCGGCGGGGGAGATGCGGGCGAAACTCTCGATCATGCGGCCGGCCCTTGTCGCTACGGTCCTGTCAGGCGGTTTCCCTTTGACGGAAACGATGCGGCCTGACTAGATGGCAGCGTTGTCTAGTCGGCGCACGAACAGGTCGGACCAGAATTACCGTAGCAGATGCTCGCCCGGATAGGGGACGCGCTCACCCATCGAACCATCATCCCGGATCAGAATATCGCCCGCCACGATCGTCCAATCGGGCAACTCACGCTTAAGGGCGCGAGCGATATCAATCCTGACAAGATCGTGTAGCTCCCAATCGTAGGAAGTGGAGCAAGGCTCCGGTTCGGCCTTTTCGTCGTACCACTCCTGCCACGCCAGAATGCGCCGCCGCAAAGGTTGAGAGATTGGCACATTAGAAAGGGAGATCATTCGGCCGCGTTCATCCCACAGACCCTCGGCGAAATAATCGCAATCCACACGCAGCCACTGGTCCATTCCGATAAGCTAAACCGGGACGATCGGTTATCACAAGCCAAGGCGGTGGGTCTGAGTTTCTTGCGCGATCACTTCCGCGCCGCCGCCGTCTTTTCCCGCACCGCCTTGAATTCGGAGCCGGCGTTCCAGGTCGGCCATTCGCGGGAATTGGCGAGGTGCTCGCCGATCTTGTAGAACAGCGTCACGTCCTGCGCGGCGCCGCGCAGATCCCAGTCGGGGCTCCAGACGTCGCAGGTCTGGTGATAGCAGTTGGCGGTATAGTCGCTCACCCACTTGTCCCCCGCCGCGCGGCCGCCCTTGATCAGGTCCGCGCCGCCGCCCGCGCCCATCAGCAGCAAGGTGGGCACGCCGCGCTTGGCGAGGGAGAAATGATCGGCGCGGTAGAACAGGCCGCGCTCGGGCTTGGCGTCGGGGGTGACGGTGCGGCCCTGCGTCGCCGCCGCGTGCGCGAGATCGTTATCGAGGCTGTCCTGCCCCGCCCCGATCAGCACCACGTCACGCGCGGGGCCGGCGGTCTGGAGAATGTCGATGGTCAGGTCCGCAACCGTCCTGGCGATCGGATAGACAGGGTGGCGGGCGTAATATTCGGAGCCGAGCAGGCCGCGCTCCTCCGCCGTCCACAGCGCGAACACCATCGTCCGCTGCGGCTTCGGCCCCGCCTTGAAGGCGCGGGCGAGCGCCAGCACGCCGGCGACGCCCAGGCCGTCGTCATTGGCGCCGGGGCGGATGGTGCGGCCCTGCTTGTCGGGCTTGCCGATGCCGTAGGCGTCCCAATGCGCGCCGAACATCACCGTCTCGTCGGGATGGGTCGTGCCGGGGATTTTCGCGAGCACATTGTGGCTCTCGATCTTTGTCGAATTGACCGGCATATCGATCGAGAAATGCTCGTCGCCCATCGGCACGGGACGGAAGCTCTTGCTGCGCGCCTTCTTCTTGAGCGCGGCGAAATCGAGGCCCGCCTGCCTGAACAGCTTCATCGCGGCTTCGTTGCTGATCCAGGCTTCGAGCGCGACCGGCTGCGTGCCCCCTTTGTCCACGGGAAGCGCATAGGCGCCGCCGACCGTGTTCCCCGCGACATTCCAGCCGTAGCCGGCCGGGCCGGTTTCGTGGACGATCAGCGCGCCGATCGCGCCCTGCCGCGCCGCTTCCTCATATTTGTAGGTCCAGCGGCCGTAATAGGTCATCGCCTTGCCGCCGAACTTGCCGTAGCTGTCGTCGCCGGGTTGGGCCTCGTAATCGGGATCGTTGACGAGAAAGACGGCGATCTTGCCGTGCAGGTCGACGCCCTTGAAATCGTCCCAGCCGCGCTCGGGGGCCTTCACGCCATAGCCGACGAACACCATCGGCGCGTTGCTGATGGTCACACGATCGGTGGCGCGCTTGGTGGTGGGCGCGATATCCGGCCCGGCGACCAAGGGGATGCGCTTGCCCTTGCTCGTCACCTCCAGCAGCTTCGGCTTGCCGGGGACATTGTGGATCATCGGCACGAGCTGGGTCCACTGCCCGTCCGGCCCGCCAGGCTGGACGCCGATCGCCTTGAAGCGGGCGATCAGGTAAGCGACCGTCTTCGTCTCCCCCGGCGTTCCCGGCGCGCGGCCCTGGAAGGCGGGCGCCGAGATCGTCTTCGCGGTGGCCGAAAGCTCGGCCGGCGTGATTACCGCGCCCGGCGGCGCGGCCGCCGTCAGCAGGGGCGCGAGCGCGAGCAGGGGGAGATACTTCACCATCAGCTTGCTCCGTAGGACGCCTTGATGTCGCGACGCAGCGCAGCGCCGCTGTCCGGCCTGGCGTAGAACATGTGGCCGCCCGGATACATGTGGAGATGGACGCGGTTCTCGACGCCGAAGCTGGGCATCTGCGCGACGATCAGCTTCGATCCGAAATAGGGGCAGGAAAGATCGTCCCAGCCGTGGACGATGTTCACCGCCATTTTGGGATCGATCGAGATCGCCTTTCTTAGATCGGTGACGGGGCTGTCGTTATGATCGCGGGTCCAGTCCTCGTTCACCTTGTAGGAGAGCGTCTCATAGCGCCCGTCCACCTTCCAGCCGACCGTGTTGGTGACGAAATCGACCATCGCCGAGGTGGTCGGCGCGATCAGCGTGGTGAGCAGCGGATCGTTATATTCGGGCTTGGCGCTCGCCGGGAAGGGATCATAGGCGGTGACGTTGGAATCATAAACCGATCCGATCTCGCCCTGATCGCGCCGGATCTCGCGCAGATAGGTGCCGATATCGACGCGGCCGTTCATGCGGCGCACCAGCTTGGGATCGAGCCCGGTCAGCTCCGCCACCTTGGCGGAAAGCCGGTCGGTCGCCGCCTTGTCGCGCGGGCCGGCGAGAAAATCGACGACGAACTGGGTCCGGTCATATTCCTCGACCGGCGCCATCAGCGCTTCGTTCAGCGTCTTGCCCTCGCGCTCGAAATGGCCCGCCGCCATCGCCGGCAGGTTGATCATCCACGGCAGCGGCGACAGCGCGTCGTCATCGCCGATCGCGGGCGGATCGAGATAGGGCGACACCATCGTCATTCCCGAGATGCCGACGCCGAGCTGGGTCTGGAGGTAATAAGCGAGCCGCGGCACGCGATAGCCGCCATAGCTTTCGCCGGTCAGATATTTGCGGCTGGTCATGCGGTGGTTGCGCAGCAGCCACTCATAGACGATGCGGCTCAGATAATGGATGTCCGCATCCGCCTCGTAGAAATCCTTCTTGGTCTTGTCCTCGTCCTCGTGCGTGCGCGAGAAGCCGGTGCCGATCGGATCGATGAAGACGAGATCGGTGAAATCAAGCCAGCTATTCGGGTTGTCGTGCAGGATCGGAGGATCGGAGGGGCTGTCGCCCGCCCGGCCGAACTCGACCTTCTTCGGCCCGATCGCGCCCATGTTGAGGAACACGGAGGCTGCGCCCGGCCCGCCGTTGAAGGCGAAGGTGACCGGGCGGTCGGCCGCCGCGCGGCCGGGCACGGTATAGGCGGTATAGACGACCTCGCCGGTGATCTTGCCCTTGTCGTTCTTGAGCGGGATCGAACCGACGGTGGCGATATAATCGACGCGATGGCCGCCGATCATCGCCGATTGCTTGACCGATTTGGGCGCGGGGAACAGCGGCAGCCCGTCGACGGTATCGGGATTGCCGCCCTTGGCCTGATCCGCTTTCTGCTCGGTATCCGCCTTTGCGGGCTTGTCGGCGGCGTAGGCGGGAAGGGTGAGCGCGGCCAGCGCGACGGCGCACGAGAACTTCGACAGGAAACGCATCGAGTGAGAGCCCCTTGGAACGGACGGCGCGGAAGGGTGCGCCCGAATAGGGCTGGACTAGACCATGCGCGCGGGCGCTTCGCAAGTCATCGCGTCAGGAAGTCCGCGAAGGAAAGCAGGAACAGGAAGCTGAGCCAGGTGAGCCCCGCCGCCGCCGCCATCCGCACCAGCCCGCTCGATTTGCGCAGCTCCATGAAGATGAGGCCGATCAGCGAAGCCTTGATCGCGGCGATGCCCAGCCCCACCACCAGCTTCTCCGGCCCGGCATGCCAATAGGCGTAGCCCAGGCTGGTGAACAGCAAGGCGAGCAGCGCCACCCAGGTGATCACCGGCGCCAGCACGATATGGCGCATCTCCTTCCTCATATTCCGCGCCCGACCAGGTAGATGAGCGGATAGAGGATGACCCAGACGATATCGACGAGATGCCAGTAGATCGTCGTCACCTCGGTCGTCATCCAGCGCTTGCCGAGCTGGTGGCCGCGCACCAGGAACAGCAGGCGCACCACCAGCCCGATGCCCACCGACAGGTGGATGGCGTGGATGACGGTAATGACCCAGTAGAAATCCCAGAACTGCTCCGCACCGATGCCGGTGACCGAAAAGCCGTGGCCGGGGAGCAGGTGCTCCCTCAGATCCGATCGGTATTCGAACAGCTTGACGATGATGAAGGTAAGCCCAAGCGCCACGGTGAGGCTCAGCCCCCAGCGGGCGAGGCGAAACCAACGCGCGCGCACCGCCCGCTCGCCCATCGCGATCGTCAGGCTGCTGGTCAGCAGCACGGCGGTGTTGGCGGTGCCGTAGATCGGGTTCGCCTGGCGCGCGCCGGCGAAGAAACCGGCGGGGTAGAAGTGGCGGAAATAGGCGTAGAACAGGAACAGCCCGCCGAAGAACAGCACCTCGGTCGACAGGAAGACCCAAAGGCCGAACACCATCGATTCATGCTGGCGCTCGGGAATCCTGAACGGCTCCTCCAGTGTCGGCGCGGGGGCGCTGCTCATGAGGCATTGTCCTCTTCGCGCTGGTCCTGCCGCGTCTCACGCGCGCCGCCGGGGGCCTTCCTCCAGCCGTGATAGGCGTAAGGCTCCGTATAGACGATCGGCGGCGTCTCGAAATTATGCTTGGGCGGCGGCGAGGGGATGCTCCATTCGAGCCCGGTCGCGCCATGCGGATTGGCGGGTGCGCGGTCCCCGTGAAGCAAGGAGTAGGCAAGGTAGAAGAGCGGCATCAGATAGCCGATCCCCAGCACCACCGCTCCCGTCGACGACATCACGTTCCACACCTGAAACTCGGGCGGATATTCGTGGTAGCGCCGGGGCATTCCCAGATAGCCCATGATGAACTGCGGGAAGAAGGTGAAGTTGAAGCCGAAGAACAGGATGATCGCGGCGAAGCGGGCGAAGCTCTCCGAATAGAGGCGTCCGGTGATCTTGGGCCACCAGAAATGCAGCCCGCCGAAGAAGGCGGACACCGATCCGCCCACCATGATGTAATGGAAGTGCGCGACGACGAAATAGGTGTCGGTCAGGTGCACGTCGACCGGGATCGAGGCGAGGAACAGGCCGGTAAGCCCCCCCAGCGTGAACAGGCCGACGAAACCCAGCGCATAGAGCATCGGCGCGGAGAAGCGGATGGTGCCGCGGTAGAGCGTGCCCGTCCAGTTGAACACCTTGATGGCGGAAGGCACCGCGATCACGAAGGAGAGGAAGCTGAACACCATGCTCGCGAAGGGCGACTGGCCCGCCACGAACATGTGATGTCCCCACACCAGGAAGCCGATGACGGCGATCACCACCATCGCATAGACCATGAACTGATAGCCGAAGATGCGCCGCCGGGCCTCGCAGGCGATGATCTCCGAAACCACGCCGAAGGCTGGCAGGATCATGATGTAAACGGCCGGATGGCTGTAGAACCAGAAGAGATGCTGGAACAGCAGCGGATCGCCGCCGGTGCGCGGATCGAAGATAGGGAAGTCGAACAGCCGCTCGGCTATGATGAGCAGCATCGTCATGGCGAGCACCGGGGTCGCCAGCACCAGCACCAGGCTGACGGTGTACATCGCCCAGACGAACAGGGGCAGGCGCATCCAGGTCATGCCCTTGCAGCGGAGCATGTGGATGGTGGTGATGAAATTGACGCCGGTGGCGATGGAGGAGAAGCCGACCACGAACACGCCGAACGCGGCGACCATCACATAGGAATTGGAATAGAGCGTCGAGAAGGGCGTGTAGAAGGTCCAGCCCGTATCCACGCCGCCGAGCAGCAGGGCCAGGATCGTGATCGATCCGCCGATCAGATAGAGATACCAGCTCATCAGGTTGAGCCGCGGGAAGGCCACGTCCTTCGCGCCGATCATGATCGGCAGCAGGAAATTGCCGAGCGTCGCCGGGATGGAGGGGATCAGGAAGAACCATACCATCACCACGCCGTGCAATGTGAACAGGCGGTTGTAGGTGTCGGCCGAGACGACATCGCCCTGGGGCGTGAACAGCTCCAGCCGGATCACCGCCATCGCGGCGCTGCCGACGAAGAAAAAGAAGGTGATGCCGATCGCATAGAGGATGGCTATCCGCTTGTGATCGGTGGTGCTGAGCCAGGACCAGAGCGTCGTGCCTTCCGTCAGGTAGCTGCGCTCGGCCGGTCGGCGGGCGAGCAGGCCGATATCATCGTCCCTCAGCGCATCGGTCATCGCATCTGGCTCCTGCCCGCCTTCATGGCCTTGATGTAGGCGACCAGCGCCACCACCTGCTCCTCGCTCGCCACGCCCTGATAGGCGGGCATCACCGGCTGATAGCCTGCCGTCACCTGCGCTTCCGGGCGCATGATGCTGGTGCGCAGATAATCCTCGTCGGCCTTCACCCGGCTGCCGTCCGCCAGCGCCACTTCGCGGCCATAAAGGCCGACCAGCGAAGGCGCGGGCACGCGCGCCGAAGGGCCGTGGCAGCCCGAACAGCCGAGCGCGGTGAACAGCCGCGCGCCCTCGCCGGCCAGATCCTCATGATGCGGCTGGGTGGTGAGCCACCGGGCATAGTCGGCGGGCTTCATCACCACGATCGTGCCCAGCATCCGCGAATGATCGGTGCCGCAATATTCCATGCAGAAGAGGTGATAATGGCCGAGTTCGGTCGCCTTGAACCAGGTGGAGGTGTAGCGGCCGGGCAGCACGTCCTGCTTGATGCGGAAGGCGGGCACGCCGAAGCTGTGGATCACGTCCTGGCTGGTCATCACCAGCTTGACCGATTTGCCCAGCGGCACATGCAGCGCGTTGATCTCGCGCACGCCGTCGGGATGCTGGACCTTCCACATCCACTGCTTGGCGACGACGTGGATCTCCAGCGCCTTCTTGGGGATGATGAACTGCGGAATCTGTGAGGAGGCGGCCCACCAGAAGATGAACAGCGCCACGAACAGGGTGGAGGCCGTCCAGCTTATCTCGAACTCGCGGCTCATGATCTCGGGCAGCGGGCCGCGATAGGCCTTGGTGCCCTCGCGGTAACGGATCGCGAAGCTGAGCACGAGCGCGCCGACGATGCCCATGATGATGACGCTGAGCCCCACCAGGCTCCAGAAGATGATGTCGACATGGCCGGCGATGCTGGAAGCCTCGGGGATCATGCCGCCTCCTCCCGACGTCGCCGCCGCACGTTGCGGATGATCCAGCCTGCCAGGGCGAGGCAGAGCAGCACGCCGCCGATCCGCAAGGCCAGCACGATCGCGGGTCCATAGACGCCGTGCGCGGCGGCGAAGCCGTAGCAGATGGCGGTGATCTGCCTGATGACGCCGGGATCGGCCTTGGGCGGGGGCGGCGCATAGGCCTTGTCGGCCTTCGCCGCCGTGATCGCCGCGGCGAGTTGGGGCGGGATGGTGGCGGTTTCGGGCAGCAGGTCTGAAAGCCGCCCGTCGGGCGCGAACACCAGGATCGAGGCGTCATGCGCGAACTGATCGTTCACCGCATCGTAAACCGCATGATAGCCGAGCGCGCGCTCCGCCCGCGCCACCGTTTCGGGCGAGCCGGTCAGGAGCGTGATCGCCTTCGCCTCGGCCGGGAGCGCCCCCAGACGTTCGTCGGCGAGCGCGCGCGCCTTGGCGGGGCCGTCCTGATCGAGGCCTATCACGATCATGCGATAGTCGCGCCCCGGCTGCTTGCCTGCGTCGTGCAGCGCGCCGGCGGTCAGCGTCATGCCCGGCCCGCAAATGTGGCGGCAGGTATAGTCGGCGAACAGCAGCACCGTGGGGATCGGCGCGGCTTCGAGCGTGTAGGGCGCGCCATGCTGATCGACGAAGGAAAGGCCGATCGGCAGATGCGCGTCGGGCGGCGGCCGGGTGCCGACCTCGGCAAGCTCGGCGGGGGTAAGCGCCGCCCGGGCGGGCAGCGCGGCGGCGAGCGCCAGCAGCAGGAGCGCCGCCCGCCTCATTGCCCGCTGTTCCATAAGGCGTCGCCTTCCGCCGCCGTCGCTCGCATCGCCGCCGCAACCTCCGGCGGCGGCGCGGGCGTGCTCATGTCCGGGCTGTCGGTGGGGGCGGTGTCGGTGGTTTCCAGCACCGGCTTGGGGAAAGTCGTCGCATCGGGGTGGGTCTTCTGCTCGACATGGCCGGCATAATAGAGGCTGGTGGCGACCACCCCCACGATCAGCACCGCCATGAAGATCAACGCGCCGATCACGCCGGGGCGGATCCGGATATGCCAATCCTCGAGGGGGGGCTTCTCCTCGCTCATGCGCGCGCCTCCCGCCGGACGGGCAAAGCGAGGAACAGCACCACCGCGATGCTGGCGATCATGGCGGCGAGGCCCGCCCAGCCGTCCGGCCCGGCGACGAACCAGTCGTCGATCAGCGCGAGCGCGATCAGCGCCGAGGCGGCCGACCACACCCTCCCGCGATCGCCGCGCAGCGCCGGCACCAGCAGCGCCGGCGCGAACAGGCCGAGAATCAGGCAGAGGCCGGGCAGCAGGGCGGCCGGGAGATCGTGCCGGTCCAGATACCAGCCGACATGCGCCGGCAGATTGCCGAACCACACGATCACGAAGTCCATGTAGAGGAAATAAGCGAGCGCCAGGCCGCAGGCGATCATCAGATAGGAGAAGTCCCGCCGTCGCCGGAGATCGCCCATACGCGCGAGGCAGGCGAAGGCGCAGGCCGCGCCGATCTGCATCGTCGCCAGCACCATGCCGATCGCGGAGTTGGGCTGGGCGGGGGCGACACCCATGATCCAGTCGAACGCGATGAAGGAAACGATCACGCCGTGCACCAGCAGCGCGGGGCCGGGCAGCAGCGGGCCGCCGCGCATCAGGGAGCGCGCCATCCAGCTCCAGAAGCCGAGCGCGATGGCCGAGCGGATCAGAAAGAAGGGCCAG